>MWBQ01000086.1 GCA_002069605.1 Candidatus Atribacteria bacterium ADurb.Bin276 | reverse complement strand
AGGGTGGCAGTTAGTCGCTCCCGACTTTCTCGCATCTCTCTTAAATAGCGATTCCTTTCTTCTAAGGAACGAGTAAGCTTTATGCTGCTGAATCCCATAGCTGAGATCATTTTTGCCAGATTACTAACAAATGTTAAAGCCGATTGTACAATATCTCTGCTATAACGAGGAACTTGTTCCAGACATACAATATATTCTTGTTCATCAAATCCATATTGCCTTGCTTGCGCTCGGAAGAATTCGTAATTAATCGGCTCATCATCATAAAAAAACTGTCCCAAGAAAAGATTGCCCAGAGTTTTTCCTTCGATAACAACTGGAGTAGCAATGTCCCACAGGTTGTTTTTGCATTTATAGGCTTTAAAAGTGCCTTCCGATATATCTCTGGTTAACTGAGTATTACTCTCCTGACAATGCATTGCGGTTTTCGGGTGTTTATGATGAAATCTTCTGCAGATTTCCTCATCTCCTGTTGACACTAACACTTTTCCTTCTATATCAAGAAGGCTAATTCGGATTTTGGTGAGATTATAAAAATCATTGATTAAAGATTGAAGGGCAGGTTTGTCAATAATATCTGTTAGTTTAAGGTCTTTTACATCCTTTTCAATAATCGTGGGGGACATTAAATCGTGTTCTTTGTCCAGGTCAGTAATTTCGCGGAAAATGCATACTAAAACATTGCTCTGATCATAAAAGGAAGTAATTTCAAACCAACGATCTATAGTTCGAAAAAAATGTTCGAAACGAAGGTATGTTTTATTTAGCCAAGCTTTCTCACAAAGTGAAATCCAATTTTCTACCGGGAAATCAATTTCAGAAAGGATATCACTGGCTTTTTTCCCAATGACTTGTTTTTGTGATAGACCGGTTAGTCGTTCCCAAGGCTCATTTACTTCGATAAGGATAAAATCTTTTAGTTTTCCGTCGGTTGATAATTCTTCTCGGAAAAGAGCGATGCCTTCAGGATAATGTTCTATTGACAATAAATAATTATGCTCCGGCTTCACACCATGGTCTCCTTTTAATTAAAACCACCAATTATAAAATATTACAAGTATTTACTTTACTGGTAAGTGATGGGGAAAAAATTGTTTCGTAATAAGTTACAAATTGAATCCTCACCTTCATCATCACCTTCCCCATCAAGAAAGAATAGTTAGAACCAATTATATAGATTTCCTCCCCCCCACCCTTGTGAAAATTTCAAGGCAATTGGAGTCATTTTCACTTATAATTTTCTCAGCTCAACTTCATAATGGCCTTTATCAAATTAAAACCGGCTAATATATAATTACAATATATATTTTCTTTTATTATAACATAGCCTTATTAAATGAAATTATCTGCTTCTTTTTTGAGTTCCGAACTGATATAAATCCTAAAGAATTTCTTCAAAGTTAAAGTTATTTTTTTAATTCTTTCAGAATTTCCTCAACTTCTTTATACCCTTTTTGGTAAAACACTTCTTCCTCAGGATCCAGCTCCCGCAGTAAACGAAGAAATTCACCGACATGTTCTTTTTCTTCGTTGGCAATATCAAGAAGCACCTCCTGACTCAATTTATCACTTGTGCTTTCAGCTGTTTGTTGATAAAGTTGAATGGCTTCAAATTCTGCTGCAATCATAAATCTTATCGCTCGTACCAATTCCTCATGAGTCAGTTTTCGATCATTTTTTAAAAAGGTAAAGGGGCTACTAAATTCCGGCATATTCTTACTCCTTTCTTTATATTTTTTATATTAATTAAAATATTTTATTTATTTCCTTGACTAAATTCCTTTTTATGTATTTTTCCCTCTTCTTAAAAGAAAGAATCTGGTATCATATTAAGGCTACTCTCACCTAAAACTTCAAGCAAATCCAAATAACGGTTTTTAACATCTTTTTTGTCAAGCTTTTCATACCAACATTCAATTCATTCTTTTTGAGAATTTTACCACTATCTGATAAGTTACAAAAATATCCTAAAAATAAGGAGTTCTTCGAATCTAAATCAGACGATAGACTTGTTTCATTTGGTTAAAAACCAATTTTTTTGTCATTACAATTTTTTACACCATGATTTGAATTCTGCTGATATTTTTTGTAATTAAAGCTATATTAAAGATAATATTGTAAAATAAAGTATATTTTTAGATTTTCATTTCTAATCCAAGTAATTGAAGAAGGTTCTAATTTTAGCGTGATTTATGGAAAAAATCAGCTTTTTAACCGATTACCTTAAACCAAATATAAATAAGTATCATCAACATAAAAAAATTATCTTTTTGATGTTTATTTTAGTTTTGTCAGTTTTTTTGTGTCCTGATCTTGCCAATACCCAAGAACCTATCTTAATTGGAAGCGAAATCAATTATCCCCCATTTTGTTTTGTTGATTTCGACAGTCAAGCTAATGGTTTCTCTGTCGAACTTATTCGCGCCGTTCTCGCTGCCATGGGTCGAAAAGCAGCTTTTCGAGTTGGCCCCTGGGCGGAGGTTAAAGGCTGGCTGGAAAAGGGTGAGGTTCAAGCCTTACCATTAGTAGGTCGCACTCCAGAGCGAGAATCGTCTTTTGACTTTACCTTCCCCTATATATCTCTTCACGGTGCCATTGTTGTTCGAATTGGAACAAGTGATATCCAAAAGCTTGATGATTTAAAAGGACGAAAAGTAGCTGTAATGAAGGGTGAAAATGCTGAAGAATTCATGCGTCGTGAAAATATTGGTGCAGAAATCTATACCACCATCACTTTTGAAGAAGCCCTTCGTGGACTTTCCCAAGGCATTTACGATGCGGTAGTTATGCAGCGGTTGGTTGCACTGCGCCTAATACAAGAAACCGGATTCTATAACTTGCAGGTCGTTAACCAATCAATTGATGGCTTTCGTCAGGATTTCTGTTTTGCCGTTCAAGAAGGAGATCGTGATACACTGGCCTTGTTAAACGAAGGACTTGCTTTAGTTATCGCTGATGGAACCTATCAACATCTCCATTCCAAATGGTTTGCTGCCATGGAACTCCCAACCAATCGTCGTATCATCATTGGTGGAGATTTTGATTTTCCTCCTTTTGAGTTTATTAATGAAAATGGTCAACCCGATGGGTTTAACGTTGATTTAACCAAAGCAATTGCTAAAGAAATGGACCTCGATATCGAGATCCACCTTGGTCCCTGGGCTAAAATTCGCGAAGACTTATTTAATGGAAAAATTGATGCAATCCAGGGTATGCTCTATTCTTCAGAAAGAGACTTACTTTTTGACTTTACTCCTCCTCATACAAATATCAGTTATGTAAGCGTGGTAAGAACGGGAGAAGGAAATCCATCATCATCCTTAGATGATTTGAGAGATAAACAGATTGTCGTTCAACAGGGTGACATTATGCACGATTTTCTCCAAAAAAATGGTATGGAAAAACAAGCCCTTTTAGTTGAATCACAAAAGGATGCCCTTCAGATATTAGCCGAGGGAAAGTACGATTGTGCACTGGTTTCACTGAGAACTGCCTATTACTGGATCGAAAAGCAGGGTTGGGATAACCTAACTGTTGGTCAAGAACCATTAGTAACCGCCGAATATTGTTTTGCTGTACATCAAAATCAGAGGGCACTTTTGACTCAATTAAGCGAAGGATTAAATGTTCTTTCTAAAACCGGAGAATATCGTCAAATTTTTGAAAAATGGATGGGCATTTACGACCTAAAAACTTTAAAACTGATCACTATCTTACGATATATTGCCATAGTTATTATTCCCCTTCTTGTTCTGCTCTTTATATTTTTCCTCTGGTCATGGTCGCTTCGCAAACAGGTTGCCAAACGAACCAGGGAATTACGTGAAAGTGAACGACAAAAGGAACTCATTTTAAATTCAACTAATGAGTTAATCACTTATTATGATACCAACTTAAGTATTATTTGGACGAATCGCCTTTCCAACGAATCAATTGGAAAAACTCCTGAGGAAGTCGTTGGAAAGCATTGCTATGAATTGTGGCATCAAAGAAATGAACCTTGTGCCGAATGCCCAGTTCTAACGGCTCTCCATGATAAAGCACCTCGCGAAGCAAATAATCAAACTCCTGATGGTCGCTACTGGCACATGCGCGGTTATCCAATATTTGATAAAAAAGGCCAAATCGTTGCGCTTGCTGAGTTTACTCAGGAGATAACCGAAAGGAAAAAAATGGAAGAAGAACACGATAAGCTCCAAGCTCAACTCCTGCAAGCCCAAAAGATGGAATCAGTTGGAAGGCTGGCGGGAGGTATAGCTCATGATTTCAACAATATGCTGCAAGCCATTCTCGGCCACGCCGAATTAGCTTTAAATCAGGTAGATCCCTTTCATCTTATACATGCTGACCTCATTGAAATTCACCATGCGGCTGAACGTTCCGCCAATTTAACTCGGCAGTTATTAGCTTTCGCCAGCAAACAAACCATTGCTCCGAAGTTACTCGATCTGAACCAAATCGTTGAGGGCACCTTAAAAATGCTGGGTCGGTTAATTGGTGAAGAAATTGAGCCTGTCTGGATCCCAGGTAAGGATTTATGGTTAGTTTACATTGATCCTTCACAAATCGACCAAATCAGTGCCAACCTCTGTGTTAACGCTCGTGACGCCATTTCGGGAACTGGAAAAATAACCATCGAAACCGGCAACGCTATTTTTGATGACAACTATTGTGAACAGCATTATGGTTATATACCTGGTGAATATGTACTTTTATCAGTGAGCGATAATGGGTGTGGAATGGATCAAAAAACTATCGCTCATGTATTCGAGCCTTTTTTCACCACCAAAGGATTTGGGAAAGGCACCGGCTTAGGAATGTCAACCGTTTACGGTATTGTTAAACAAAATAACGGCTTCATCAATGTCTATAGTGAACCAGGAAAAGGAACCACCATCAAGATTTATTTGCCTCGATTTAAA
This sequence comes from Candidatus Atribacteria bacterium ADurb.Bin276, assembly GCA_002069605.1. Lineage (NCBI taxonomy): Bacteria > Pseudomonadati > Atribacterota > Atribacteria > Atribacterales > Atribacteraceae > Atribacter > Candidatus Atribacter allofermentans. The sequence goes on along the minus strand of MWBQ01000086.1, from coordinate 773 downwards.
AAGGAATCGGAACCAATTCAAATAGGAACACCAAAGGTGGGATTAACAAGAGGGAGAGAAACAATTTTGTTAGTAGAGGATGACCAAGCCATCCTTAAAATGACTGAAAAAATGTTAAAACAATTAGGGTATCAAATTTTAACTGCTCAAACTCCCAAAGAAGCTATTAATATAGCTCAAAAATACACTAATAATATACATCTACTTATTACTGACGTTGTTATGCCTGACATGAGTGGCCCCGAGCTTACCGAAAGACTCCTAACAATATTTCCTAATATAAAAGTTCTTTTTATGTCTGGTTATACTGCTAATGTCATCGCTCATCAAGGAGTTCTGGATGAAGGAGTCCATTTCATTCAAAAACCCTTTTCAATAAAAGACCTCAGTACTAAGGTTCGTAGTATTTTAGAAAATACCGATTAAACCATAAATTGCCTTTATTCCCAGATATCTTTCAAGGTACTATTAATTACTTTCTTACATAATGTTTTTTAAGAAGCCTAAGGGTTTACCCGATTAATACAATGATAGGCAATGATTTCCTCCTCATAATTTTAACTTAGCGTAATTAGTTTTGATTTGAATCTAGAGTTTCACCCTCATCCTAATCATTTTCCATCAATAGAAAAGGGTAAAATCATCCCTTCACTGCTCCGAACTAATCCTCGAATAATATAGCGCTGGAAGACCATAGCCACCCATCGTACCCAGCATCAGCGCAATACACATTGAAATAAATGCAATAATAAAACTGTCAATTAAGGCTTTCT
>MWBQ01000085.1 GCA_002069605.1 Candidatus Atribacteria bacterium ADurb.Bin276 | reverse complement strand
TAAATGTACTGTGTCTTCCACTTTCAAGCTATTCTTGGTGTATGAAAGGGATTGTGACACAGTCTGAATGACGGAACAGTAAAAAACTCAAATCCCTCTAACCCTCTTTTCTAAAGGGGGAAATTGATTGGCATATACATATTTTCATTATTATTTTTTCATTATTATTTGGTGCTGTTATGCAGCAAAATAGTCTATCCTGAAAACCAACGGGCATGATAAATCAAGCCCCTAAAAAATAATTTAAAAATGTAGGGGCACAATGTATTGTGCCCATTATTTAATTAATGTAGCGACATGCCATGGCATGTCGAATGAATCCTGGGTTTTCATCCTCATCTGGTGCCACGAAGTGGCATGAGGGTCTATCCTGAAAAAGCAGTGAGAAGTGAGTGGTGAATTTTAAAAATAATCACCCTCATCCTCGCCTTCTTTCCTGAAGGAAGAATGAGTTAAAAAATCAATAATTCGGTTTTTTTGACGGTGGCGAAATTTAAACTTAATGCCAACACGTATAACTACTCAGAAAAAAGTAGTCTTTATTTTTGATTAGCAATTTGAGAGAAAAGACCAATAATTTTTCTGGGAACTCCAAAATAACGTTCAAACAACAGGCCATGACCAGTTGGAAACCAAAATATTTTTTTTGGTGAAGTAGTAACATCAAAGAGCGCCCAGGTACATTCAAGAGGAACAATGACATCCTGGCTAGCATTGAAAAAAAAGACCGGAACCTGATCTAAATAAGATATCCAATGCAATGGATCGATATCCTTCCATTGCTGTGCAAGGTCAAACGGTGAAATTTTTTTCTTAAGAAGGCTATAGCGGATATTGACCATGGAATCAAGTAGGCTTTCACGGGCAAGAATTTCTATATTTCCGCCTCCTACCACCAGGGCAATTCCTTTAAAATTTTTATATTGGCCACAAACAATACTACCAATTATCGCACCCAAGCTTACCCCCCAGAAAAAAAGAGAATGATGATCAAAGTCAGGATGATTTTCAATAAATCGAAGGGCGATTAAAGAATCGTTAATGGTTCTATAAAAGGCTTTTTTATCATTTTCTATATCAGGAGAAAGAATATCTTTCCCAGCTTGAGTTCGATCACCATGATATTCCATGTCTATGGCTAATGCCATAAAACCTGACTTTCCAAGCTCGTTGGCAAGAAATTGTATGTTTTCTTTACTACCACGATAATAATGAAGAAAAAAAATTGCCGGGTAGGGAGGGGGTGTGGTTGGTTTAATCATCAATGCAGGTATCTGTGGGTTAATATGGAGCTTGGTTAAGAGATAATTTTTACTTTGACGGATTATTTGATGGGAATTATGGTCTACATTCATTTATTTTCACCAATAAGCTGTTATTGTTGTTTTTCATATAAAAATATAAATTGACAGCACAAACCAGCTCAATTATACTCTAAAAAAGATCGGAAGTCTTATTGTTTTTTTGTTTTATGGCAATCTAATATAACAAGGAGGTGAAAAATCAATTAATATTATAAGAAGATAATTATTCGTTAAAAAATATTAAAAGGAGGGTTATTTATGAAAAGAAATAGATCAAGGTTGGTCTTGTATATTAGTATTGTTACAATTCTTGTCCTCAGTCTTTTCCTCTCAACAGGCATCTCTAATGCGCAAGATAAAAAACTCACATTTTACTATGTAGACCACGGAACACCTGGCAATCCTTTTTGGGCGGTTTATTATAAGGGAATTGAAGATGCTACCCAGTGGTTAGCCCAGTTTGGTGTAGAAGTGAAGCATCTTTCTGCCGAAGCCGATGTAAAAAAACAGATTGATATGTTAAAAATGGCTGTGGCGGCAAAACCCGATGGATTGGTTACTTCAATAATTGATCCAAAAACTTTCGATCCCATTCTTCGACCAGCTGTTGAAGCAGGAATGGCGTTAATGGCAGCTAATGTTGAGGATCCTCGTCCTCCCGAGGAAAGGATTCCCTATTTAGCCTATTATGGAGAAGACACTTGGAAATCTGGCGTTGAGTTAGGAGCAGCTTTAATTAAATTCATCAAAGAAACCAACGGTTTCCAACCCAAGCATATACTGCTGTGTAATCCCATGGCAGGCCATTACGTTTGGGAAGCGCGGCTCCAAATGTTAGGAGAAACCTTGGAAAAAGAATATGGAACCAAGCAAGATAAAGTTGTAGTTGGTGAAGATCCAACTAAAGCTATGGAAATTATTCGAGCCTTTTTGGTAAAGAATCCTGAAGTTGATGTTATTTGTGCCCCAACTCACTTTACTCATGCTAATGTAAGTTTGGTAAAAGAATTAGGTAGAGAAGCCGGTAAAGATATTTATCTCTGTTGTTTCGATATGATGCCGGAAACGCTTCAGGATATTAAAGATGGAAAAGTGGTTTGTACTCATGACCAGCAACAATATTTACAAGGCTTTCTACCACTGATCGATCTCTATCTCTATAAAGCAAAATATAATGTTCATCCTTACGGAATTGTATCAACTGGACCAATTATTATTGATCGATATAACGTAGATACAGTAATTGAGGGAGCAAAAGCCGGATATCGGTAAATTTGTTGATAAAAATCCTGCCCGTTTTTTTTAACGGGCAGGATGGGTCAATTCCCATTCTTTGAGAGGAGATAGGATTATGAACACTGAGACTGCATCGATTGAAAATGAAACCTCCCCACTTCTCAAAATTAAAGGATTAACCAAACGTTTTGGAGGAGTCATTGCCCTCAATAAAGTAGATTTTGATGTAAATTACAATGAAGTTGTTGGTCTACTCGGTGATAATGGAGCAGGAAAATCTACTATGGTAAAAACTATAATGGGAGTTTTTCCACCCGATCAAGGTGAAATGTTTTTCATGGGGAAAAAAATTTCTTTCCGTTCACCAGAAGAAGCAAGAGCAGCTGGTATTGAGATTGTCTATCAAGGAATGAACCTTATTGAAACTATGAACATCTGGAGAAATTTTTTTGTTGGTAAAGAAGAAGTGAAAAAGGATAGTTTTTTTAAATTTCTTGACGTTAAGACCATGAAACAACGAACCAGTGAAAATTTAGAAAAAGTACGGGTAAGCATGAGATCTCCTGATGAATACGTCAATATCCTGTCGGGAGGTCAGAAACAATCAATTGCTATAGGTCGAGCCCTTTACTTTGGTGCTAAGTTACTCATTCTCGATGAACCAACAACTGCTTTATCAGTACGAGAAACTGAAAAAGTGCTTGATTTTATCAAATCTCTCAAAAAGGAAGGCGTTTCGGTTATATTTATTACCCATAATATTTATCATGTATTTGATGTTGCTGATCGCTTTGAAATTTTAGACCACGGTATCAAAATTGGTTCTCTTTCTCGTCATGAAGCTGACGCTGGAACCTGCTCTCCAGAAATTATAATGGAAATTATCAGAAGGGGGAGAAAAGATGCCTGAGCAAACTCATCTGAAACCTCCAAAATCAGCAAAATCCATTCTAATGCGATCGGAAACAATAGTTGTTATTCTCCTCATGACTTTTTTTATTCTTTTTTCTCGGATATCAGCAGGTTTTTTTTCCTCAAGCATGCTAAATGTCATTTTTTTAACCGGTTCCGAATTAGGAATTATTGCCTTAGGTGTAACCTTATTAATTATCTCCGGTGAAATGGATCTTTCAGTTGCATCGGTTTTTGTTTTCAGTAATTACATAGTTTTAATTAGTAATCAATTTGGTTTGCCGATTCTGGTCAGTTTTATTCTTGGAATAATATTTGGAATTGGTGCTGGATTCTTAAATGGATTTTTCACTATGAAATTTAAAATTCCGTCATTTGTTGTTACCCTGGGATTTATGATTTTTTGGAGGGCAGTTTTAGCTGGATTAACCAATGGAGAACCTACTTATTATGAGGGAGTTCCTACTCGATTATTTAAGGTATTAGGTGGACAAATCGGATTCATACCGAATCAATTTATCTGGTTCTGTATTTTAGCAGTTGTATTCAGCATTGTCCTCAATCGAACCAAGTTTGGCAACTGGATTATGGCAACCGGAGGAAGTATTCAAACCGCTCGGGCTTTAGGGGTTAATATATTTCGCACCAAAATGATCTGTTTTATGATTTCATCATCTTTAGCCGCATTTGCTGGAGCATCGTTTTTGGTTCGTTCTAGTTACCTTGATCCTATTGTAGCTACAGGAATGGAATTAGAGGCAGTAGCAGCTGCTGTTATTGGAGGGACTGTTCTTACCGGCGGAATTGGGAGTATCATTGGAACATCGATATGTGCCTTCCTTCTTAAGGTAGTACAAGTAGGAATTGCAACCTATGGAATTCGAGTCGAATATTATAATGTTCTGGTTGGAATCTTGCTCATGATTGCTGCAGTAATCAATAGCGCCTTGATAAAAAAACTCCTAAAAACTTAAGACTTGAGGGTTAAAAGGACAAGGAGAGAACGTAGGAGGAGAGCGTGAAAAACATACCTAATCATTATCAGGACAATCAAGTAGCTATTCAGGATATACCATTTAAGAGAAAATTCACCTTACGTTACGAAATAACCGTTATCCTTGCCTTAGCGATTATTTTTGTATTTTTTTCAATATTATCTCCAAATTTTCTTGGGCCGCTTATCCTTCCTGGAATACTCCTGATCGGTGCAGAATTGGGAATATTAGCCTTGGGTCAAACTTTCGTTATTATTTCAGGAGAAATTGATCTCTCTATAGCATCGGTTTATGGTTGGGCGGCAGTTATTTCCACTCTTTTATCTAATTATGGTTTTCCTTATCCGGTCGGTTTAATTATTGCGATTGCTTTTGGATGCATGATCGGTTATTTTAACGGGTTAATAACTCAAAAATTTAAGATACCTGCTCTAATTGCTACCTTGGGTATGATGTGGATTCTAAGGGGAAATCTAATTGGACTCTTCGGTGGGAGTTTTATTTCTTATAAAGGGAAAGAATCAATCCTATTGCAATCACTTGGTGGCCGAATTGGCTATTTCCCTCGCCTTTTTTTCTGGTTTGTTGGAATTGCTTTGCTGCTTAATTATATTTTATATCATACTCGATTGGGGAATTGGATATTTGCTACCGGTGGAAATCGTGAAACGGCTCGAGCGTTGGGTGTGAACACCACCCGGAGTAAAATTGCTTCTTTCGTTATTTGTTCTGCTTTAGCAGCTTTTGCGGGTGGGGTTTATATTGGACGGATCGATTGGTTTTTAACTCGGATTGGTATGAGTAGTATGGGTTATGGTTTAGAAATAGAGGCGATTGCAGCATCCATTATGGGAGGAACGGCTTTCACTGGAGGGAAAGGAAGTATTATTGCAGTTTCAATTGCAGCATTTGCTTTTTCTTCTTTTAAAAGTGGTTTGATATTAATTGGAGCAACTGGATACTGGATTGATGCCGCAGTAGCAGTTCTTCTCATCCTTTTTTGCCTTCTCCAACGAATGGGACGCAGCAGCAATCATACTTGATGTATAGGAAATATATGGTAGAATTGAAAAAATTCTTTTTTGGGAAGGTGAGAACTTGATGCAGAAGGCCCACTATTCATTCGAGAGATCAGGTGTATTTAATCCCAAGCAAATATTTTATCATTTAAGCATACCTGAGTTGTTTGAACATGCTTTGCAAAAAAAAGAGGGCATATTATCATCTACAGGTGCATTCAGTGTTCTCACCGGAGCTTATACCGGTCGATCACCAGAAGATCGTTTTTTTGTCGATGATGAAACCACTCATGATTTGATTGACTGGGGAAAGGCAAATAAACCGATATCCCAGGAAATCTATGAGCATTTAAATGCCAAACTGGTCAGTTATCTCCAACAAAAAGATGTATACATCGATGACGCCTATGTAGGAACTGACCCAGAAAATCGCTTGGCAGTTCGTTTTATAAACGAATATGCATATTCTTCAATCTTTGTTAATAATATGTTTTTAGAACCCACTGCCCAAGAATTACAATCTTTTATTCCGGATTTTACCGTATTGTGTTTTCCACGTTTTAAAGCAATTCCTGAAATCGATGAAGTGCGATCGGAAGCCTTTGTTATTATCAATTTCAAAGAGAAAAAAGTGATCATCGGTGGCACCTCCTATGGTGGCGAGATAAAAAAAGCTATTTTTACTGTGATGAACTATCTTCTTCCACAAAAAGGAATTCTTCCTATGCATTGCTCGGCTAATATCGGAAAAGAAGGAGATGTGGCTATATTTTTTGGCTTATCAGGAACTGGTAAAACTTCGCTTTCAGCCGATATCGAAAGACGTTTGATTGGCGATGATGAACATGGTTGGTCAGATCAGGGAATCTTTAACTTTGAAGGAGGCTGCTATGCAAAGTGTATCAATCTTTCCAAAGATAAAGAACCACAAATCTGGGATGCTATCCGCTACGGAGCAATAATGGAAAATATTTATCTTGAACCAGATTCACGTCAACCAGACTATACTGACGACCGATATACCGAGAATACTCGGGTGAGCTATCCAATTGAATTTATTCCAAATGCTTTGATACCGGGAATTGCAAAACACCCACAAGTGGTCATATTTTTAACTGCCGATGCCTTCGGAGTTATGCCGCCAGTAGCGAAATTAACGACTGAAAAAGCAGTTTATAACTTCATTTTAGGGTATACCAGTAAATTGGCTGGAACTGAGAGAGGGATAGTAGAGCCACAAACTACCTTTTCGGTCTGCTTTGGAGCGCCCTTTATGCCTCTCAATCCAAAAACTTACGCCCAGATGTTGGGAAAGAAGATATCCCAGCATGGTTCCAGAGTTTATTTGATTAATACCGGTTGGATTGGAGGTCCTTACGGGATAGGGAAGAGAATCGATATTGATTATACTCGGAAGATGGTCAGGGCAGCGATTGATGGAACGATTGATCAGAATGGCTACCGTGAAGACCCAGTTTTCCGGCTTTTAATACCGAAGGAATTACCTGATATTCCCAATGATATCTTGAATCCGGGAAATCTTTGGAACAATCACTCTAATTATACCAACGAGGCTCAAAAATTGAGAAATCGTTTTGATGAGGTCATGAAGAAATACTTGCCTCTATAAGAAATGGTGAAGAAATAAAAAGCGGCCGCCTTAAACGGCCACTTTTTTAATATCTGTAAATCTCTTCGTCAGTGAGGAGCTGAAAGTTGTTTCGCTCTAAAACACTTTGAGCTCTTGGCTGGCTTTCAACCTGAATAATGAGTATTGCCTTCTTGCCACTGGCCACAACAAATCCGTAGGCATCCTCGATGTTGATGCTGTTTTCCGATAGGACTTGGGCAACCCGGTGGAGACCACCTGGAATATCTTCCATAATGACTGCAATAACCTCTTGCAGATAAGAAGGGATTCCTTGGCTGCGAAGAATTTCAAAAGCTTTATGGGGTTGATCAACTAAAACTTTAATAACCCCAAATCCATTCGCGCTGGATATGGTTATCGCCCGAATATTAATCGAAGCTTCTGTGAACAAACGAGTTAACTTTTCTATTCTCCCCGGTTTATTTTCAGCAAAAATTGAAACCTGATGAGCCATATTGTGTGCGCACTCCTTTCAAGATAAGTTATAATTGTCGTTTATCAATCACCCGCACGGCTTTTCCCTCAGTTGTGGGAAGGGTCCCTGGTTCAACTAAGACGATTTCTGGAGTGACTAATGTTTCTGAACGAATTTCTGCCTGAATGCGTTCTCTCAACCTTTCCAGCTTGGGAAGGTCACCAATAAAGAGTTCGGGTTTAATTTCTATTTCGATTTTCATCGTATCGCGAAGGTCTTTTCTCTCTAAGGTGATGAGATAGTTTGAACCAACTTCAGGATTGTTCATCAATACTTTATCGATTTGTATCGGGAAAATGTTTACTCCGTGGTAAATAAACATGTCATCAGTCCGTCCTTGAATTCGAGATATCCGGTAATGGGTTCTCCCACAAGGACATGGTTCATCGATCCAATAAGCCAAATCTTTAGTACGGTAACGGAGTATAGGAGTTGCTTGTCGGCAAAGAGTAGTGAGAACCATTTCACCCAGTTCGCCAGCTGGGCATGGCTCGAGTGTTTTTGGATTAACAATTTCTAAAAAATAAGCGTCTTCCCAAACGTGTAATCCAGTCTGATAGGCGCATTCAAAGGCGACTCCAGGACCATTCATTTCGGATAAACCATAGGAATTGAATGCTTTTGCTTGATAAAGCTCCTCGATTCGGTGACGGGTTTCTTCGCTGTGGGGCTCAGCTCCAATCAGCATGATCTTCAAGTTTAAATCTCGAGACGAATCTAAGCCTTCACTTTTAATCAGGTTGGAAAGCAGGAGGGCATAGCTCGGAATAATATGTGTCACTGTCGTTTGAAAGTTTTTAAGAAACCAGATTTGACGTTTACTGTTTCCTGCTGCAATCGGTATCACCAAGGTACCGATTTTTTCAGCTCCATAATGCATGCCAAGACCTCCAGTAAAAAGGCCATAGCTCATCATATTTTGAAATATATCATTCTTCCGGACCCCCACCCCATAGAGTGAACGTGCCACCAAATTTGACCAAGAGTCAATATCAGCAGCAGTATGATAAATAACAGTTGGAACACCGGTCGTTCCAGATGACGAGTGAAGACGAACCACTTCTTCCAGTGGTTTGGCTAAAAAACCATAAGGAAACCCACTCCGCAAGTCTTCTTTGGACGTAGGAGGGATGTTTTGCAGATCCTTGGTGGTTAATATTTTTTCCGGTTGAATATGATTTTGTGTGAACAATTTCTTATAATAGGATGTTTTTGCTGCCCGCTGCATGGTTTCTTGCAACCGTTTTGATTGCAGTTGGACCAATTGATCTCGATCCAATGTTTCGATCTCCTTTTCCCAATACAATTGATATCACCTTCTTTTTTCTTTCTTCAAATGCTCATAATGATCAATTGGAAGAAATCATTTCCTACAATAACTAAAAAACTAAAAAATTAAAACTCATAGTATTTATATCACACTCAGGTTTAAATTTACCATGGAACATTCATATTTTTACGAAAAAGCTTTGTTATAATAGTAATAAACATCATCAACCTTATTCGGAAAGCTATTGGAAGTGAAGGTGCATATATGGATATTCAAATAAATGGATTAGTAAGTTTTTTGGCTGGTTTACTATCCTTTTTGTCTCCTTGTGTTTTAGGTATAGCTCCAGCTTATGTGAGTTATATCAGTGGGGTTGAATCACTGGAAAAAGAACGAAAGAAAGTTTTTCTCCACACCATTCTTTTTGTGGTTGGATTTTCTATGGTTTTTATATTCATGGGCGTCGGAGCTTCTTTTTTAGGAACATTTTTGATGAAATATAAAGTATGGTTTAACCGGATAGCTGGGTTTATCATTATAATTTTTGGTTTACAAATTTTGGGAATTTTAAAAATTAAGATGTTTTACGCCGAAAAGAGAATCCAACCTAAAAAAACCTGGGCAAAGATGAGAAGCTTGATATTGGGGGTTACTTTCGGATTAGGATGGACACCTTGTGTTGGTCCCATCTTAGGCTCGATTCTTCTCTATGTATCAACTTTAGGGAACGTATTACAGGGAGGTATTTATTTATCTTTTTATGCCCTTGGATTAGCCATACCTTTTATTTTATTGGGTTTAGGTTGGGGATATATGATGAGTGTTCTTCGGACGCTTCAAAAAAGAGGCCATATCATTGAAATAATTAGCGGAATTTTACTGATTTTTTTGGGAATTATATTAATGTTTGATCAAATGAATGCTTTCATCGCTTTCCTGGGATTGGAGAATATAGTTCCCGGTGAAAGCTGGTTTTTGAATCAATAACAGAAAGAATTGAGGGAGTTTATGGCAAGAAAGTCTCAACCAGTTAAAGGGTTTGGAGTTGTCTCAAAAAAATTAAATTTATCTAACCGAGCCTATCGAGGAATTCACGCTATTAAGGTAAAGAATATTGTAGGAAGTGTAGGTCGAGTGCAAGACCTTTTGAGTGGTTTTAGACTAAAAAATCCTGATGTTCGCTACTATCGGTTAAGGAAAATTATGGAAAAAGGTGATGTTGTTCCTCCAATTATTGTTTATAAAGTTGGCAACGAGTATTATGTTTTAGATGGAAACCATCGAGTGGCAATTGCTAAAGAACTGGGAATAGAATTCATCGATGCTGAGGTAATCGAGTTTTTTCCCAGCGAAAGAAAAGAAAGTCGGACCCTTCGAAAAAAGAGAATTGAATTTGAAAACTTAACCGGATTAAAGGGAATCGATTTAACTGAACACCGTCATTATGATACTTTTTTCAATTATATCAATGACTATGCTCACCAAATGGAATTATTTCTTAAAAGAAAAGTTGATATAAAGGAAGCTGCTTTAAACTGGTTTCTTTCAGTCTATACTCCCGCGGTTCAATGTATTGTAGAAAAGGGTTTAGAGGATGTATATCAAGGGAAAACTTTAGGAGATATTTTTTGCTTTATTCTTGATTATAAATGGTACAAAAGTCAAAAAGAGGGTTATGATATCGGCTTTGACAATGCTATGCAAGGATTTATTGAAGAAATTCTTGGAAAAGAGGAACCTGAGGAGAAGAAAACCTTGATAGAAAAGTTCGAGGGTTTATTGGAGGAGGTTTTACCGTGGATCAAAAAGGAATGATCTGGCATGCCCTTTCATCTCAAGAAGTCATACAGCAACTGGAAACCGACTTAGAAAAAGGCATAAAAGGAGAAGAAGCAAAACAAAGACTTGCTGATAAAGGACGGAATGTTCTTCCTACCGGAAAAAGAAAAACCATTTTAGGTATGTTTATCGACCAATTTAAAGATTTCTTGATTCTCATCTTAGTTGCTGCCGCTGCCATTTCAGGTTTGTTGGGAGAAACCACCGATGCCACAGTTATCATCGCTATTTTAATCATTAATGCAGTTTTAGGAGTTAGCCAAGAAAGAAAAGCTAGCAAGGCGCTGGATGCCTTAAAAAAGATGTCGGTACCCGAGTGTGAAGTTATTCGCGATGGATTATTACAGAAAATTTCTTCAGAAGAATTGGTTCCTGGTGATGTTATTCTCCTCCACGAAGGAGATTACGTGCCGGCAGATTTACGTCTCATTGAAGTCTATAATCTGCGTATCGATGAAGCGAGCCTAACTGGCGAGTCAGTGCCAGTCGAAAAAATAACTGATTCAATGGCTGAAAACTTACCCATCTCCGATCGCCTTAATATGGCCTATTCAGGAACTATTGTTGCTTATGGTCGAGCCAAGGGGGTAGTTACTGAAACCGGTATAAATCGGGAAATAGGAAAAATTGCCCAATTATTGGAGAAAGAAGAAGAAGTTGTCACCCCCCTCCAGAAGCGATTGGCCGGTTTGGGCAAGCTGTTAGGATATTTAACTTTAATTGTTTGTGGAGTAGTTTTTGTGGTTGGAATCATCCGAGGCGAGCAAATTTTTGACATGTTTATGACAGCAGTTAGTTTAGCAGTGGCCGCTATCCCAGAAGGACTTCCAGCCATAGTAACCATTGTTCTTGCCTTAGGAGTCACCCGAATGAGCCAACACAATGCTATCGTTCGCAAACTACCTGCTGTTGAAACCCTGGGAAGTGCTACGGTGATTTGTACTGATAAAACCGGAACTTTGACACAGAACCAGATGACTGTTCAGGAAGTTTTTCAAATGAATGAAGAAGGGGAAGAGGTCCAATCACGGATCTTTATGCCCAGTGAGGCTCTCATCCAAATTGGAGTTCTTTGTAATGATAGTTCAATAGCTAATAATAATGGCAAAGTGCAACGCTTTGGTGATCCCACTGAATTGGCATTAATCGAATTAGCAGAAAAAAATGGTTATTCAGTGAAGAAGATTCGACAAGATTTTCCCCGTTTAGATGAAGTCCCTTTTGATTCGAAACGGAAAATGATGTCAACTTTGCATGAACTCAATGGGAAAAGGAAAATTTTAGTGAAGGGCGCCCCTGACATTTTAATTACCCGTTGCAACTCTTATCAATCAGGAGGTCAAATACTTCCCCTTGGCGAAAAGGATCGACTATTCATACTTAACACCATTGAAGAAATGGCCGGGAAGGCCTTACGCGTATTGGCTTTTGCTGATAAAGAGATACCGGATCAAAAGAAAATTAGCCAGGAAGATGAAAATGATCTGAATTTCCATGGATTAGTTGGTATGATAGATCCTCCTCGACCAGAAGTAAAACAAGCTTTAGAAGAAGCCAATAGTGCGGGAATTGAAACTATTATGATCACCGGCGATAATCTACTTACAGCAAGAACCATTGCTCAAGATTTGGGACTGGTGCAATCTGGGGACGAAGCCATCACCGGACAAGAAATGGAAAAGCTTTCTCAAGAGACCTTAATGGAAAAGATCAAACATCTTCGAGTATTTGCTCGGGTTTGGCCAGAACAAAAATTAAACATCGTTGAGGCTCTTCAAAAAAACCAGGAAGTAGTGGCAATGACCGGTGATGGAGTAAATGATGCACCGGCTTTGAAAAAAGCTGATATTGGTGTAGCCATGGGAATCACCGGAACCGATGTTGCCAAGGAAGTAGCCGATGTCGTTTTAATGGATGATAATTTTGCTACTATCGTTAAAGCGATTGAAGAAGGGCGAGTCATTTTTGATAATATCAGGAAATTCGTCATGTATCTCTTGGCTTGTAATATCGGTGAAATCTTTGCAATTTTTATACCGATATTAATCGGTCTTCACCGTCCTCTGGTCCCAGTTCAAATATTACTTATTAATTTAGTAACCGATGGATTGCCAGCTATGGCTTTAGGAGTTGATAGCCCTGAACCAGATATTATGATGAGAAGGCCTCGTAATCCCAAAGAAGGAATTCTCAATCCCCAATCCATGAAAATAATCCTCTTTAATTCGGTGTTTATAGCTATCTCAGTTATCATTGCTTTTGTTGCTGGTACAAGGATCGGTGGGATTGAAACCGGCCGAACCATGGCTTTTGTTACTCTGGCGTTTTCAGAGCTGCTTCGAGCTTATAGTTTTCGATCAGAAAAAAGAAATTTTTGGCAAATTAATCTCCGATCAAATCTTTATCTTATTGAAGCTGCATTATTATCGGCAGCAATTGTGTTGATTACAGTAATAGTTCCTTCTGCTGCTCAAGTTTTCTCTAATGTTCCACTGAATGGATTAGAATGGATGTATACTATAGTCTTTTCTTTTATTTCATTTTTTGCTTACGAAATTTGGAAGCTCTGGGATAGAAATCGTCATCAATAAAAAGAAGATCGGAATGAACCTTAGGGATTAACTTTTTAAAACGTCATTTAGACTATATCATAATTCCCATCTTACGCTAAGAATAGCTTGAAAGTTGAGGAAAAAGTACATTTATCTTTAATTTTCGGCTATCTATTCCTAATATTACTGTTGACCTTCTCCCATCAAGGGAGAAGGAATCTAAATCCATCATTGCGAGGAGCTCAACCGATCTTTGGTTGGGCGACGTGGCAATCTCATCCACCCACTCCGTCATTCTGAGGAGTGTATTATGCGACGTGAGAATCTCATTTTTTTATTCATTTTCTGTATAATTTTCTCAGGATATAGAGGAAAACCAAAAGGCACCCTCCCCGCCGCGAAAGCGGCACCAGATGAAGATGAAAATGAGTTAACCCCTCACTCTGACCCTCTCCCACAAAGGGGCGAGGAAAAAATAAATAAAAGGATTAAATGGTTCCTTCTCCCTTGATGGGAGAAGGTGAGGATGAGGGTGAAGGCCTGGAATGAGATCCTGGTTAGTTGCTCAACATGATTTACCAATAAAAAATCATTCCGTTGTTCTCGGGATAGACCTTCATGCTACTTAGCAACACCAGGTGAGAATGAAAAACCAAGATTCGACAGGCCACAGCATGTCGCTACATTAATTAAAGAATGGGTACAATACATTGTGGCCCCTACATTTTTAAATCTATTGTAGGGGCTTGATTTCTCGTATCTGAAAATTTATAAAACAAGCTAAAAACTATTAAAAAATCAAAAGATAAAATTTCCATAACAAGTAACCAAAAGAAAACGAAGGAGGTAAAAAAGTTGGAAATTGAATTGATAACCATAGAAAATGATAAACTCCATAATTTTATATTAGGTCAAACTCACTTTATTAAAAGTGTTGAAGATATCTATGAAGCAGTTATTGGTTCTTCTTCATCAATTAAATTCGGCTTGGCTTTTTGTGAAGCTTCGGGTCCCTGTTTGATTCGTTGTGAGGGGAATGATGCTGAACTTATCGATTTAGCAGTAAAAAATGCTTTGAAATTGGGTTGTGGTCATAGTTTCATTCTATTTTTAAAAGACGGATATCCAATCAATATTTTAAATGCTTTGAAGATGGTTCCTGAGGTGTGTAGGATATTTTGTGCCTCGGCGAATCCCTGTGAGGTGATCATAGCCCAATCTCAACAGGGTCGTGGAATTATGGGGATAATTGATGGTTTTCAACCCAAAGGAGTAGAAAGTGAAAAAGATAAAATAGAACGTCAGGAACTTCTTCGAAAATTTGGATATAAACGATAATAAATACTAAAAACGAAAGGAGTGGAAGCATGGATACTATAGAAGCACTGAAAACAAGACGATCAATCCGTCGTTACTTGAACAGACCAGTTGAAAAAGAAAAAATTGAAACCATCATAGATTGTGCCCATTTAGCTCCAACTGCGATCAATATTCAGCCTTGGGAATTTATTGTTTTAACCGATCCTAAAATTAAAAAAGCGGTTGCGGATGAAACTGATTATGGAAAGTTTATTAAAGATGCACCGGTGGCAATTATCGTTCTATGTAAAAATGTAAAATATTATCTTGAGGATGGCTGTGCAGCCACCACCAACATTGTAAATGCTGCTCATGCATTGGGTTTGGGAACCTGCTGGATCGCAGGAGATAAAAAACCCTATGCCGAAAAGATTCTTGAAATAATACGAGCACCGAAAGATTGCCGGTTGGTGAGTCTTATTTCCATGGGTTATCCTATGGAAACATCTCCAAGTAATCAGACAAAAAGACCGCTCAATGAAGTTATACACTGGGAATCATTTTAAACAAGGGAGTCTAAGGCAATGAAAATAGGTATACTTTCTGATTCTCACGATGCTTTGTTGAAAATTCGAAAAGCAGTTCAAATTTTCACTGAAAAAAAAGTTGATGGAATCATCCATGGAGGTGATTTTGTAGCTCCTTTTTCTGTAGCTATATTATCTGAGCTCACTATTCCTTGGTGGGGAGTATTGGGGAATAATGATGGAGAAGTTGTGGGAATATTTCAGAAATCCAAGGGATTAATCCATTCCTATTATCAGGAGATAAAATTCAATGCCTATCGCATATGGGTTTCTCATTATTATCAGCCTGCCGAACTGGCTTTTCAATCAGGGAGATATGACCTCTCAATATTTGGTCATACTCATGAAAAAAAGTTACAGGAAGAAAAAGGACGATTTTTACTAAATCCCGGGGAAAGTTGTGGTCTGCTCTCCGGGGTAGCTTCGATTGCAGTATGTGATTTAAAGAATAAAGAAGTCGAATTTATTGAAATTTAAATTTCTTGGAATGATTGATGAATTCTTTGGTTTTAATGTGTTGTTAGGTTTTTTCCCTTCTATTGATAAGCGGTGAATTGAAAAAATATCTTAAAACGTATATTATGCTTATAACCTTATTAAAATGAGTTACTCTATCTATAATTGGCTTTTAACTGAAGGAGATGAGATGGTGAGATTGATAAGATAAGGCACCTGGGATGATCTATGGTGGAAAATTATTATTTCAGGAGGAGAACTAATGGAGATAATTCGAGGTCATTTTACCCGTCAACTAAGAGAAGTCCAGGAAGATCTGGTAAATATGACCCAGGCTGCTAAAAAGATGTTACAAATGTCGATTGAATCGCTTCAAGAAAGAGATGTAGCTAAGGCAAAAGAAGTTATTTCGCTGGATGACATCGTCGACTCATATAATTATAAGATAGAAGACAAATGTCTGAGAATGATTGCTCTCCAACAGCCGGTGGCCAAAGATTTACGAGTTATAGCCGCTGTAATGAAGATCATTACCGACGTAGAAAGAATAGGTGATTATTCAATTGATATCGCCAAATTTAGCATTCGTCTTGCCGATAAACCACTTTTTAAACCACTCATTGATGTTCCAAAAATGGCTGATATCGTAGTAAAAATGTTAGAAGAAACCTCGGCAACTTTTATTCAAAAAGATTTGAATGTTGTACAAAAAGTTGTCGAGGATGACGATAAAGTTGATACTCTGTATCGAGCAGTCCATGAGGAAGTTGTCAATTATATTGAAAAAGATCCTTCAGTTACCAGGCAGGCTATTTGGATTCTTATGATCGCCCGTTATTTAGAAAGAATTGGGGATCATATCACTAATATTACAGAGCGGATTTATTATATGGAAACCGGAGAGATGATTGAACTTCATCAATAAAAAAGAGATGATGAACAGGTTACACGAAAAGACTATATATTATTTTTCCCAGCCTGGTAAAGAAAATACTCAAAAAACGTTAGAATTAGCCGTTGAAAGGGCTTTATTGCTTCAATTAGAAGCAATACTGGTTGCGACAAAAAGCGGTGAAACGCCATTGCGTTTGGCAGAGGTAGCCCAGGCTTTCCGCTTTGCAGGAAGAATAATTGCCGTGACCTATCATCAGGGATTTTTTGATAATGAGACCTTATCGATTTCAAAAGAGAATCAGAAGCTGCTTGCCGAGAAAAATATTCCCATAGTGATGTCATCTCACGCCCTGAGTGGAGTGAGTCGGTCTTTTCGAGAGAAATTCGGTGGGATTAGCATTCCAGAAATTATTGCCGAAAGCTTCCGGAGAATATCCCAAGGTTTCAAAGTCGCAGTTGAAATCTCCATCATGGCTGCTGATGCTGGTATGATTTCATCAAAACAAGATGTAGTAGCAGTTGGTGGGCAAAGCCGGGGAGCAGATACTGCTTTGGTATTAAGACCGGCACATCAAAATTCTTTTCTAGATTTAAAAATAAAGGAAGTTATCTGTTTTCCTTCTTAAAAACTTCATTGGTTAACGAATAAGGTTGGGGAATTAGGGAATTCTTATGCAAAAGGAGGAATAACACATGGTAACGACTTTTAAAGCGACTGGACATTGGGATGGATGTTTGAGAATAAAATCAATAGTGCGTGATTTTTCACTTGCCTATGATGAGCCGCCTTCTCTTGGTGGCGAAGATACCGCTCCCAATCCAGTTGAAGCAATACTCTCGTCTTTAGTTGGATGTTTAGGTATTGTTGCTTGTGTAGTGGCTAATGAGAAAAAGATACCTTTTGAAGGGATTGATATTAGTGTTGAAGGCGATCTTGACCCAAGAGGATTTATGGGACAAGATAAAAATGTCAGACCTGGAATGCAGTCTATTCGATATAATATCAAAGTCAAAGGAAATTTAAGCGATACACAGCTGAAAGAATTTTTAGAGGAAATTGAAAAAAGATGTCCAGTATCCGATACTTTGAAAAATGGAACAAGTGTGACTGGAAGAATTGGAAAAGTATAGTATGCCTTTGAAATAACAGTGTTTGAAATATTGAAAATCTTTAATTTTCTAAAAACTGATTTAAATTAAATTGTAGTTCAATTGGTATGTCATAGCCGGAGGTGCGAATTGTAATTGGTTTTTTTAGCCAGAGGGAATCGTACCCTCTGGCTTTTTATTTTCAAACCAAATTGATTAAAACAATTTTAATCTTGGGATATTACGTAGAAACTAAAAAAGTTCGCCAGATTTATATGTTATATTAGGTTAATAAGAGTTTAAAACCGGTTGTGAAATCTGAAAAGGATGAAAAGTAACATTCGGTGATGGAGATTACAGGAGAGTTTTTCCTGTGCTTTTAGGGAGTTTATTTACCTTTTGTTGACCAATACTTGAGATTCCATTTGCTCCTATCTGTCACCCCCTTTTTTATTATCGTTAATGAATTTAAAAATAAATAATGGAGGAATCACATGAAAGCTGCTGTCTTAGAAGGAATTGATCAATTGGTGGTTAAAGAGGTGCCAGATTATAAAGTTGGACTAGGAGAAGTTCTGGTTCGAGTCAAAACCTGTGCAGTTTGTGGATCTGACCTACGAATTATGCATTCGGGAAATCCTCGGGTTAAGTATCCTCAAATAGTCGGACATGAAATCGCTGGAGAAGTTGTTGAAGTGGGAGCTGGTGTTGAACGGTTAGGGGTTGGAGATCGAGTAGCCGTCGGTGCTGATGTTCCTTGTGGGAAATGCTATTGGTGCCAGAATGGCATGGGAACCAACTGTGCTATCAATTATGCAGTCGGTTATCAATTTCCTGGTGGGTTTGCAGAATATATCCTTTTGAACGAACTCACTGTAAACCAACAAGTCGTCAACCTAATACCCGATACTTTATCTTTTGATGAAGCCAGTCTGGCAGAACCATTAGCCTGTGCTATAAATGGTTTGGAGATGAGTCAGTTGGGAGTTGGAGATACCCTTTGTATAATAGGGGCTGGTCCGATTGGTTGCATGATGATCGAGTTAGGACGACATATGGGAGCAACCAATATCATTGTTATCCAAAGGTCGCAAAAGCGTTTGGATATGGCTAAAAAATATGGCGCCGATCATTACTTCCTCAGCAATGACCCTGATATAGAAGCCAAGGTAAAAGGAGTTACTAAGGGTGAAGGACCAGATGTCATTATGATTACCTGTGCATCTCCTGACGCCCAAGAACAATCCCTCCTTTTAGCACGACATCGAGCACGAATAAATTTTTTTGGTGGTTTGGCTTCAACCGCCAGAAAACTCAACATATCCAGTAATCTAATTCATTATAAAGAACTTAACGTATTAGGAAGTCATGGTAGCCTACCTCGTCATCATAAAAAAGCTATCCAAATCATTGATAAAAGAATGGTTCATACCGAACAATACATTACTCATCGGTTCCCTTTGGATCAAATTCATGAAGCTTTCCATGCTGCTGAATCAAGAGAAGGATTGAAAGTGGTGGTGAACCCTTAAAGATGGATACCATGAAAGCATTAGTTCTGTTGAAAAAGGGTGATATTCAATTCCTAAGCGTTCCCAAACCAAAACCAGCGAGAGGAGAAGCCCTAATACGAGTAAAGGCCTGTGGTATCTGTGGATCTGATATTCCTCGAATTTATGGAGGTATTGCTTATTATTATCCCTCGATACCCGGACATGAGTTTGCTGGTGAAGTTGAGGAAGTTGGCGATCCCAGTTTAGATAAGAATTGGGTTGGAAAAAGAGTGACGGTTTTTCCTTTGATTCCCTGCTATAATTGTCGTTTATGCCAGATCGGGTTATATGAAATGTGTGAAAATTATGGGTATATTGGATCGCGACGTGACGGAGCTTTTGCTGAATATGTTACTGTTCCGGTAGCCAATTGTATGGATCTCCCCGGAAAGGTTTCTTATGAATCGGGGGCATTCAGCGAACCGGCGGCAGTAACCCTGCATGCTCTACGGAGGTCATCGATACCATTTGGAAAAACTGTTGCTGTTTTTGGGTTGGGTCCCATTGGAGTACTTTTCGGAATCTGGGCAAAAATTTCAGGAGCCAGGCGTTTGATCGGTTTCGATATCGATCAAAAAAAAGTTGATTTTGCCCGGGAAAATGGTTTTAATGAGGCAATGATTCCCGAACCAGAAAAATTAGAAAAAGCCGTGGAAAATTATACCGAAGCCGGTGGTTTCGATCTCACTTGTGAAGCTTCGGGAAGCAACCGAGCCTTAGTTCAATCCATAAAAATAACTCACAAGTTTGGCGAGGTCCTGCTCTTGGGAAACCAGGAACGGGATGTTACCTTAACCCCTAAAGAGATGAGCCTTATTTTGAGAAAACAGCTGACGTTACATGGGACCTGGAATTCTCGATTTACTCATATTGGATCAGATTGGAAGGCAGTTCTGGAATTTGAGAATTCTGGCCAAGCTAATTTTAAACCTTTCATTTCTCATCGTCTTACCTTGGAAGAAGCTCCTGAGTTTATCCAGCTGATGAGAGATAAAAAAGTATTCTACAACAAAGTTCTCATCATTCCCTGATAAACCAATTCACAAAAATATTAATGACTCAACTAAAAATACTGAAGGAGGAAAGTCAGTCATGAATGAGCAAATGATAAAAATTAGTGCATCCTTGGATTGTGCTAATTATTTAGATTTGTTATCGGATATTCGAAAGTTAGAAAAAGGTGGAGTCAACATGCTCCACTTGGATATCATGGATGGACATTTTGTACCAAATTATGCTCTGGGTACCAATTTACTCCGAAAACTTCGTCCCCAAACCAAACTTCTGTTTGATGTTCATTTCATGACCAGTAATCCTGAAGTGTCAATTCCCATTTTTGCCGACTTGGGTGCGGATATCATTACTTTTCATGTTGAAACCACATCTCGTCTTCATCAGATGGTCAGTTCTATAAAAAATTTAGGGAAAAAGGTCGGATTAGCCCTAAATCCTTCAACACCACCAGATATTTTAGAGTATATTCTTCCTTATATCGATATGGTTTTAGTTATGACGGTAGATCCAGGATTTGTTGGGCAAAAATTTGTACCAGAAGTGGTAAAAAAAGTTCAAACCATCAAAAACCTGATTGAGTCCCATCAATTAAATATTGATATTGCTGTAGATGGAGGAATTGGTGAGACGACAGTTCCACTTCTAAAGAAAGCCGGTGCCAATGTATTTATAGCCGGGACTACCAGTATCTTTTCCGGAAAAGAAGAAATTGAAGCTGCTTCCCGAAAATTTAGAGAATTGTGTGAAAAAACTTATTAAGAGGTGAAAAAAATGTCTTTTTATGAAGATCTTTTTAATCAGCTCCTGATCTGGAAAAAAATCGATACCCATGAGCATTTTCTCCCACAAAATACTTATCAAGATCATCCCGATATTTTGTTGGCCATTCTTCGGGAAAGTTATCTTCCCTGGATTGTTTATGGAGCACGAGATCACAATACTATAACCGTAACCCGAGAAGGTCTTTTACAAGGTATGAAAAAAATACCGGCCAGCGCCTTTTTACGGTATATCATTGAAGCTTTTCAATATATGTATGGTTTTTCCGATGATGAAATCAATCAAGATAATTGGGAACAATTATCCCAACTTATTCGAGAAAGCTATTCAAAGAAAAATATGCTGGACTATTGGATTTTTGATAAGTTCAATGTCGAAAAGGTTGTTCATGATCGCTATTGGAAATTAGGTGAATTCGATATTGACCAAAGCCATTATTTTGCCGTTTTTAGAATTGATCCGTTGTTCTGTGGCTATTCAAAAGAAAAATTAAATCATGACCGAATGAACCCACATATCGAAGCTGCCAAGCAGGGAATTCACATTGAGACATTTGATGAATATCTTGCTTACATTGATCATCTTTTTAAAAAAGCAGTTGCGGAGGGAATCGGTACCATGAAATGTGCGGTTGCCTACGATCGGACACTTCGCTTTGAAAAGGTTAAAAAAGAGCAAGCTGAAAAAGCTTTTTATAAAAAGGATGGAACCGAGCTCTCTTCTGAAGTAAGAGATTTTCAGGACTATGTTTTCTATTATTGCCTCCAGAAAGCGGCTGATCATCATCTACCAATCCAAATTCACACTGGTCCGGGAAAGGCTTTCGAGACAGCTGCCTCACATTTAGGGAATATTTTTGAGGAATTCCACGACTTAAAAATATCGCTTTTCCATGGGAGTTTCCCCTGGGTTGGCGAGCCAGGAGCCATGTCTCTCTTTTATCCGAACCTGTATTTAGACCTGGTTTGGTTACCGGTGATGTCGCCATCCTATGCTGTTATGGCTTTGTCGGAATGGATTGAAACTGCCGGTGGGGCTCGAATCATGATGGGAGGAGATTCATGGAATGCCGAAGGGGCAGTTGGATCTCTTCTTTACAATCTCAAAACCATTGCTCGAGTATTGGCGGAAAAAGTTGAAAAGAAGTATCTGAGCCGGTCGTCAGCCGAACAAATTGGGAAAATGATTCTTTATGATAATCCCAAGGAGTTTTTAAGCAGATAAGCGGTCAAAGTATTTTTTTCTATCCTGAAAATACCATCAAATGAATTCTTTAATTCGTCATCCGGATTGGTGCTTTCCCGCGTGAGGATCTCATCTTTTAGTTTCTTTCTTCATAAATACTTTACAGGATGAGATTGCCACGTCACTCCGTTCCTCGCAATGACGGATCAGTAAAAAATATTATAAATATTAAAATTATAAAAATAAATCTTTGTATTCGAGATTCTTAGGTCTGAAGATAAGCATAAGTTTCTCGAGCTATCATTAATTCCTCGTTGATTGGAATAACCCAGATCTCGACGTTTGATTTTTCATCATGGATCGGTTTAGGGATTGGGGATGGTGAAGAATTTTTTCATGGTCAATTGAAATACCGAGCTGATCCAAATAACTACAAATTTTCTCACGAATGAAAGAATCGTTTTCACCAATTCCTCCAGTAAATATTAGCGAATCAAGCCCGTTCATTAAAGTGATAAATGAACCAATATACTTTTTTACCTGGTATACAAAAACATCAATTGCAAGCAAAGCCCGCTCGTTTCCATCTCGGGCAGCTTTTTTCAATACCCAAATTTAGGTGCTTTGTCCGGAGATACCAAGGAAGCCCGACTTCTTTACCAATAATTCATTGATCGCAGAATAGCTCATCTTCTCTTTTTCTTGGAGGTAGGTAATAACCTAGGATCAAAATCTCCCGATCGAGATGACATAATAATTCCACTTTACGGAGTAAAACCACTGGAAATATCTAATGATTTTCCATCTTGAATTGCAAAGATGCTGCTGCCACTGCCCAAATGGCAGGAAATAACCCGGCTAGATGCGGTAGTCAATTGAGATATTTTTTCCGAAATATCGATGGGAATTTCCATGAAAATCAAATTTAATAATTCTGTATTTTTGACAAAGGCCTAAAGGAAGCTCATAGGTATAATGTGCTGGGGGGATGCTTTGGTGAAAGGTAGTTTCAAAAACACCTACTCAGGGGACCTGGGAAGAATCCTTTGGAAAATGTCGACGGTGAGTAAGGTTGGTGAATTGTGAACCGGTGTTACGCTTTCTAATTCTCGAAGAGTACTGATTACGTGAAAATCAATCAGAGAAGTGGAATTGACTCGATTCCCTCAGATGATGCATTTAATACCTATTGCCTTTAGTCCTGTTAGATCATTGAGAGGTTCATATTCAATTATATTGTTTATTATGGCTTTTAAACCTAGTTTATGAGAACACTGGGATATGGATGTTTGAAAGGTTTTCCCGTTAATCTTTTGTTCCCAAAAAGAGTCATCGCGATACAAACGCTTTACTACCCCTCGACTAAGGGAAATTTCTTATTCTTTCTCAATTTCATAGAGTTCGTATTTAATTGAAGATCCACCGCTGTTTAAAGCCATAATTTTCATAGCTCAATATCATTCTTTCCAATAAAAAGTTGAGATTTGCTTTGGGCGGTTTCAAGTATTGAACAAAAGGAACATTTTTCTTGAGTAGTAGGCATGCCGCA
This sequence comes from Candidatus Atribacteria bacterium ADurb.Bin276, assembly GCA_002069605.1. Lineage (NCBI taxonomy): Bacteria > Pseudomonadati > Atribacterota > Atribacteria > Atribacterales > Atribacteraceae > Atribacter > Candidatus Atribacter allofermentans. The sequence goes on along the minus strand of MWBQ01000085.1, from coordinate 18,179 downwards.
AGAAGAACAATTATTGAGAACAACCTTTGGTTGCTTTTCTGGAAAGAGGAATTGCTTTTTTTCTAAGTAATGAAATAAAAAATAATGTTTGGTTCCAGGTGATTGCTCCTCGATCACGTTCAGGGCCTTTTTAAAATCAAGACTGGAAGCTTTTTGTGAGAGAGGGCAGATGCTATCACAAAAAGGGATTTTCATCTGTTGGGCATACCAGAGAATTTCCTGGTCGGTTAGGGTGTAAAAGGGTTTTACTTTTTTTACTAAACCGGGATAATCACTAGGTAAGCAGGGGCTTTGACGCTGAAGATATCCTTCTCTCCATCGAAGGAGATTCCCCAAAAGGGTGGCGGCTTCGTCATCGAGGTTATGACCGGTAGCTAAAACCGAAAAGTCATGATGAAAGGCATAATGGTTTAGTAGATATCTTTTAATGAGTCCGCAAACTGAGCAGGCAGGACGAGGTATCTTGTTTTGCAATTCCGGTAAGGAATGACCCAAAAGTTCTTTTAAATGAATAACAATTAACGGGAGGCCCTTATCTTGAGCAAATTGTTGAACGGCTTGAAGAGATTGTTTGGAAAAGTTGGGAATTCCAAGATCTAAGTGGATAGCAGTTATTTGGTTACCAATATCAGTTAATACCGACCATAAAGCCATGCTATCTTTCCCACCTGAAACTGCCAATATTACCGGTTCTTTTTTTGAAAACATTTGATACTTTTTTATGGCTTGTATGGTTTGTTTTTGAATAAACATTTTAAAGCATCTTTGACAAAACGCAGCATGGTGACGTTTAATTCGAAGAATAGCTTCATCTTTACAGGCGGTACATTTCAAACCCTTCACCTCCGATAATCGTTTCTTATTAATTTTGCATTAAAACATATTCAGGTTGAAATTTCTATCCTGAAAACATACGGGCATAATAAATCAAGCTCCTACCAAAGAATATAGAATGTAGGGGCGCAATAAATAGCGCCCGATCTTCATATAATGTAGCGACCTGCCATGGCATGTCGAATCTTGGTTTTTCATCTTCACTTGGTTCAGCAAATCAGCATGACCGACTATCCTTTTAAAATAGTGAGCATTGATATGAGAGTGCTGAATAATAAAAATTATCACCCTCATCCTCACCCTCTCCCTTCAAGGGAGAAGGTGTAATTAAATCAAAGAAATAAGAAGATTTTCGTAGGGGCAGACCTATGTGTCTGCCCTCATTATTTTGAGATAACATCATGCAATTCTTTTCCTCGGATTGGTGTAGGGGTGGTTTCATTTTTTATCTTTAGAATAATTATTTTCTTTATAAACACTTGTAAAATGGGTAGATGGTGAATATAATAGGTACTGCTGGCGGTGTAGCTCAGTTGGCAAGAGCATCCGGCTCATACCCGGAGCGTCAGGGGTTCGAATCCCTTCACCGCCACCAGCTTCCTCAACGTTATTCCTATCAGGAGCCCTCGCTGGTATGAAGAAATATCCTTATTTGTTAAAAACCGTTTCCCGACTCATTCAAGAGCAGGAATTAATCGTTACGGGAGACCGAGTTTTAATCGCTTTTTCTGGTGGTCCCGACTCTACTGCATTATCCGATATTCTGGGGAAACTATGTGAAGAATTCAAATTTCAATTAGCTTTTTTTCATTTAAATCATGGTTTAAGAGGTCAAGAAGCTCTTCGGGATCAAAATTTCTGTGTTGAATGGGCAAAAAAACGCAATTTTGAGATTTTTATAGAACAATATGATGTGAAAGCTTACAAAAAGGAGCTATCTATTTCTTTAGAAGAAGCCGCTCGGAAGGTTCGATACCAAAAACTAAAAGAAGTTGCCGAGCTATGGAAAGCTGATAAAATTGCTCTTGGTCATCATCGTAACGACCAAGTTGAGACCATCCTGATGAATATCATCCGAGGAACTGGTATAAATGGCCTCAGAGGAATGCCAATTCGAAATGGAAAGTTTATCCGTCCACTTTTACGAACTTCGCTTGATGAGATTCATCGCTATCTTGAAGAACAACACCTTGCGTTTGTCATTGACTCAACTAATCTTGATCAATCTTTTTTGAGAAATCGGATCCGTAATGGACTAATTCCCTTATTAAAACAGGATTACAACGCCAAAATTGAAGAAATAATTTTTCGTATGGGATTAAATATCCAAGAATCTCTATCAATTATACCTGAAGAGAAGTGGTCAATTGAAAAAAAAGGTCGTCTTTTTCGCTTGCCGGTGAGCAGTTTGGTTAAAACTTCTGACTTTAAAAGAAGGCAGGGCCTTATTGAATTAATCAATCAGGTCAAGGGGGATACCTACCATATAACCCGAGCCCATTTTAAAGCCTTAGAATATATTATAAAAAAAGGCAAAGGACAAACTATGCTTCCGGAAAAGATTTCTTTTTGGGTGGACAATGGTTATATCTATGGACGCCGGGGGGAATTATTGTTAGGAGATATTCCCAACTGGTCTTATATTCTAAAAATACCGGGCATTAATAAATTTGAAGATATAGGTTTAATCATCGAATCTTTTCAAAAAAACATTCCGGGACAGTTTGACCTGAAGGCTCTATGGTGTGAAATTGACTTGGATAAATGTGATTTACCTTTATTAGTTAGGAATTTTTTAAATGGTGATCGAGTAGTAGTAAATGGAAAAGAAAAAAAATTAAAAACGATTTTTCATGGACAAGGTATTCCTGAAAACTGGAGGAAAAAAGTTCCCATATTATGTGATCAAAAAAAGATTCTTTGGATACCTGGTATTTTACTTGACGAAAGAGCCCAAGTTCAGGAAAATAGCAAAAGCATTTTTATTGTCTCGATGAGGACAGGTAAGAGGTGAAAAAATGAATGATTTTATCGATAAAATTTTAATTTCTCAAGAAGAAATCCAGAGTCGAGTAAAACAATTGGCTCAACAAATAAGCCAAGATTATGTTGATAAGGAAATTCGTGCTATTGGGATACTTCGTGGTGCTTTTATTTTTATGTCAGATTTAATACGGAATATTTCTGTCCCTTTAAGTGTTGACTTTATGTCAATATCAAGTTATGGAGATGACAGTGAATCAGGTGGAGTAATACGGATATTAAAAGATCTGGATAAACCAATTCACAATAAACACGTTCTTATTATTGAAGATATTGTTGATACCGGTCTTACTCTGCAACATCTGAAAGATGTCCTCACTATAAGAGAACCGGCGAGCTTAAAAGTATGTGCACTCTTAGATAAGCAAGAAAGACGAATTGTTAAGAATTTAGAAGTTGAATATACCGGTTTTGTTATTCCAGACCAATTTGTGGTTGGGTATGGTTTAGATTTTGCTGAAAAATATCGTAATTATCCTTTTATTTTTGTGTTGAAGCCAAAATATTATCAAACGGTTTGATGTGTTACAATAATTTTAAAATCAGTTTATTTGAATGCATCCATATAAAGCTTTCTAAATATATTTTAGAAAATGACAAAAGGAGAATATTTATCATGTTTCTTTGTCGGATTAATCAGAGGAGGATGAAAAAATAAGTGAAACTGAATAATACCCCTGGTGGGAAATTTTACAGAAACATGGGATTTTATCTCTTGTTTCTTATCATAGTAGTTTCATTAGTAACCTCCTTCATGCAACAGGAAATACCACCTCAAGCTTTTACTTATACCGAGTTTATTGACTTGGTTAAAGGAAATGAGGTTGAGAGCGTTACTATTATGGATAAAAATATATTAGGCCATCTCAAAGATGGAACGAATTTTACAACCTATGCTCCTGAAGATCCTCAATTGATTGAAATCCTACGAAATCAAAATGTTAATATTGATGCCAAACCGCCTACCGAACCGTCATGGTGGTCAAGGATTCTTGGATCCCTATTGCCAACGGCATTGCTGATCATTGTGTGGATATTTTTACTTCAACAATTTCAAGGTGGTGGAAGCAAAGTAACCTCTTTTTCAAAGAGCCATGCTCGAATGGTAGATTCAGAAAAAGTGAAGGTTACCTTTGATGATGTTGCGGGTATTGAAGAGGTAAAAGAAGAATTAAGTGAAGTGGTTGATTTTCTAAAAAATCCGCGTAAATTCCAGAAATTAGGAGCTCGAATCCCCCGTGGTGTATTGTTATACGGACCACCAGGTACAGGAAAGACTCTTTTGGCCAAGGCAGTTGCTGGTGAAGCAGGAGTTCCTTTTTTTAGTATCAGTGGTTCTGATTTTGTTGAAATGTTTGTTGGAGTTGGTGCAGCACGGGTTCGAGATTTGTTTGGAAATGCCAAACGGAACGCTCCTTGTATAATTTTTGTTGATGAACTGGATGCTGTAGGACGACATCGGGGTGCTGGTTTAGGGGGAGGACACGATGAAAGGGAACAAACATTGAATCAGCTTTTGGTTGAAATGGATGGCTTTGACCCAAATCAAGGAGTTATACTGATTGCTGCCACTAACCGACCTGACATTCTCGATCCGGCTCTTCTCAGACCCGGCCGTTTCGATAGAAGGATCGCCGTACCAAGACCTGATGTATTAGGAAGAGAAGCTATCCTAAAAGTGCATACCAAAGGAAAACCCTTAGGGAAGGATATTGATCTTAAGATTTTGGCTCGAAGAACTCCAGGATTTGTTGGAGCTGACCTTGCCAACATGATGAACGAAGCAGCGCTTCTTGCAGCCCGCAAGGGGAAAGATGTAATAGAAATGTCGGATATGGAAGAATCCATTGATAAGGTCATAGCTGGACCAGAAAGGAAAAATGTCATCATTAGCGATAAGGAAAAGAAAGTTGTAGCCTATCATGAGTCTGGTCATGCCTTAGTCGCAAGATTTCTTCCCAATACAGATCCAGTACATAAAATATCCATAATTCCGCGAGGTGGTGCAGCCTTAGGTTATACTTTACAACTTCCCACCGAAGATCGGTATCTTATTAGCAAGCAGGAATTAATGACTCGTTTAGCAGTTCTTTTGGGTGGGCGAGTAGCCGAAGAAATCGTTTTTGAGGATATAACCACTGGTGCTCATGATGATTTACAAAAAGCAACTGAGATAGCCCGAGAGATGGTTTGTGAATATGGTATGAGCGACACCCTGGGACCTTTAACCTTAGGACGTCGGCATAAGGAAGTATTTTTAGGGAAGGATATTGCTGAAGACCGAAATTACAGTGAAGAAGTTGCCTTTACCATCGATAAAGAGGTCAGAAGCATTATTGACAGTGCTTATGAACAAGCTCGGAAACTAATCATTGATAATCGTGATAAACTAGATAAACTCACAGCAATTTTGTTGGAAAAGGAAGTCTTAGAGAGAGAAGAAATTGATAAAATTTTAGATATAAACGGGAATGAAATTCCTGAATTCTCGTCAGAAGAAGATAAAAATAAACAAGCTGCAGCTGAACAATTATTATCAGATTTTCCTTCGAACCAGGAAGGGAGGATTAATACAAAATGAAGAGTAATACCCTTCGGGTTGGGTTAACCGGGGTTGCCTCAGCTATTGTTGGTAAAGAAAATACCGCCGATAAGTTCGAAAAAGAAATGGTGCCGGCATTTGCAACTCCTATGTTGGTATCGCTCATGGATAACGCTGCTTTTTATGCAGTCAAGAATCATCTTTCTGATGGTTATGAAAGTGTTGGGACCCGGATCAGTATTTCTCATATTGCTGCGACTCCACCAGGTATGAAAGTAACTGCTCGGGCAACTTTGGTTGAAATTTATAGAAACCGATTAGTTTTTGAAGCCGAAGCTTTTGATGAAATCGAAAAAATTGGTGAAGGAAAATTAGAGCGATTTGTGGTTAGAAGAGACAGTTTTTTAAAGAAACTTGATCAAAAAACTCGAATGACATCAAAGTCATAGATTATGATTCAATACTTAAAAGAGCAATATAATGAAATGGTGATGTGTAAATGCGTCAATTTGCAGTATTTGGTTTAGGTATATTTGGGAAAAATATAGCATTAGCACTCTATCAACAAGGTTTTATGGTATTGGCTGTCGATATTGAAGAGGCACCGGTAAGAGACCTAGCAAGTAAGGTGAGCGAAGTTGTCCAAGCTGATACTACTGATGAAAAGGTTTTAGAGGCGCTCGGGATTAGAAATTTCGATGTTGCTATAGTCAGCATTGGAAATGACATACAATCCAGTGTCCTCACCACTTTAGCCTTGAAGGATATGGGAGTACCATTTATTGTAGCTCGAGCTATTAATGAAAATCATGGAAAAATTCTTAGCAAAGTTGGTGCTGACCGCGTTATTTTCCCGGAAAAAGATATGGCGATTAAAGTTGCCAAAACTCTGACCTTTCAAAATGCTATTCGAACTGAAGAACTTTTTCCAGGCTACAATATTGTTGAATCAAAACTTCCTGCGGTTTTGGCAAATACGACTTTGAGTAAATCACAATTAAGAAACCGATTTGGTGTTACTATTTTGGCAATCAGAAGGACAGATGAATATATCGTTTCTCCTGCCGCCAGTGAAATATTGAACAAAAATGATATCATCTATGTCCTCGGGGATGAACAACAACTAAAGAAGTTTTTCCGTGAATTAGCATCAGAACGATCTGACAATGGGGGATCTTAATGAAAGCGCAAGTTGAATGTTTTTGTTGTAATATTCGACAAACCCAAGAAGCTGTGGAAAAAGCAGGGAAAGACCAACAATTTGTTTGGCGAGTATTACAAAGAGTTTCCAAAAATTATGCTCAAGCCGATCCAGAATGGACGCCAGCTTTTATGACAACCATAGCTCATCGTATTGCACAAGAAATGGTTGGCATTGAAGATATCTTTTACGAGGAGAAAAGATATTATAATCAGATGGCCTTGGAGCTTTATCCTCAATTAAAAAAATATGTGGAACAAAGTAAAAATCGCTTAGAAACTGCATTACGAATTGCAATTGCTGGTAATATAATAGATTTGGGTGTTTACAAAGAAGTCAAAGTTAATGAAATTCTCTATCAAATAGAACATACTCCCTGGGGAATTTATGACTGGGATGATTTTCAAGCTGATTTGGAATCTTCAAAAATTCTTCTCTATATTGGTGATAATGCTGGTGAAGTCGTGTTTGACCGAGTTTTTTTAGAAGAAATAAATCAAGGGAGAAAAATTTATTTTATTGTTAAAGAAAGGCCGATTTCCAATGATGCCCTAAGGGAAGACGCTATAGAAGCTGGGATAGATAAAGTCGCAACAATTTTAACCACCGGTCAGGGTGAAATTGGGATTGACATTGAACGATCTCCTCAGAACGTACAAGAGATATGGCGTAAAGCTGATTGTATTTTATCGAAAGGACAAGGAAATTTCGAAACTCTGAGCGATCGATCAGAGGGTATCTATTTTCTTTTAAAGGCAAAGTGTGAGGCGGTATCTCGAGAACTGGGAGTAGAACAGGGAGCACTAATTTTAAAGAAAAATAAGAAATTAGAAGAGAGATAATTTCATAACGGAGTTTTCAACTATCTATCTTTATTTTCTTTACCATCTTCCTATATTGTAAATAATATTAATTATTTACCACTTGCTAAAATAATTATTAGTCATTATCATATATATAGCATTTATATAGAAAAACGGGCTTTTTGTTTGCAAAAATTAACTTTTCATGTAAAAATAGTGAAGAAGTTTTTGAATTAACATACTGGGTTAAAAAATGCCCAATCCCATACTGTCAAGGAGATCGTCAAAAGGTGACCATAACATATGTTCAAGCCTGTGGCGGGATAGTAAGGAAAATCGAAGGGCAAAACCAATATATACTCCTCATTAGAAAAAAGAACTCCCCGTTATGGACGCTTCCCAAGGGCCATCAGGAAAACGATGAGTCGGAACAAGAAACTGCAATTCGTGAAGTACAAGAAGAAACCGGCTATTGTTGTAGAATTGAAAAAAAAGCCGGTGAAATACAATTCCAATACCAAAAAAATGATCAGAACTTCTGTGAAAGAGTTAATTATTTTATCATGATACCGAAAAATAACCTAAACGCTTTTGATACTGGAGAAGTCGAAGAAGTTCACTGGGCAGAAATTAGAGAAGCTCAAAGTCTCCTTTTTTATCAAAATGAAAAAAATCTTATTCAAAATATAATCCAGGAAAAGATTTAAAATATAAATAATAACTGAGAAAGGGGGAAAATGAGAAAGTATTGAAAAAAATGTATACAGTACTTGAAATTTTCGGTAAAATATTGTAAAAGGAGGGGGAATGTTGGTTTCCCCGGGGTCACAGGGAAACGGATCCCCAAAAATAGCAGTTCAATGCGGACTAAGGAGGTAGGCAAATGGAGCTTCTCAAGATCTCTTCCAAAACAAGACCAGCAGCATTAGCGGGGGCTCTGGCAGGGGTAATAAGGGAACATGGGAAGGCAGAGATGCAGGCTGTTGGAGCAGGAGCGGTTAATCAGGCGGTAAAAGCGATAGCTATTGCTAGGGGTTATCTTGCACCAAGCGGTGTAGATCTGGTTTGTATTCCAGCCTTTGTTGATGTTAAAATTGATGACAATGAGAAAACTGCAATAAGATTCATAGTTCTTCCTGGATAGGGGAAATCAGAATTCAAATTAAAAGGAGGTAAGTGGAGGGATGAATAAACAAGAGTTAGTAAGTGTATTATCTGAAAACATTAACAAAAACCGGAAAGACAAAATATCCAAAAAAGATATGGCCATGATAGTTGATAATTTATTTGATTCCATCCAGAAGGAGTTAAAAAAAGGAGGGAAAATTCAACTCGTTGGTTTTGGAACCTTTGGAGTGAAAACCAGAGCTGGGCGGAGGGGTAGAAATCCACAGACTGGAAAAGAGATTCAAATCCCTTCCACAAAGGTACCATTTTTCCGTCCTGGTAAAGTCTTAAAAGAAGTTGTAAAGTAATTTTTTTAGAATTATATTATATTGTGATCAATAAAAAAGAAGGGGCATCGCCCCTTCTTTTTTATTCGTAAAGTATAAAAATCCTTTTAATAATTGAACAAGGAGACCTCGATATGTTATGTGATTATCATATTCATACTCATCGTTGTGGTGACGCTCAAGGTAACTATGAAGAGTACATTGAAAATGCTTTGAAAGTAGGATTAACTGAAATTGGATTTTCAGGCCACTGCCCACAGTATTTTCTACCCAAAGAAGAAAGAACACGCCATTGTGCCATACCCGATGAAGAGTTAGAAATCTATGTAGAAGAAGTCGAATCCCTAAAGACTAAATATAAAGATTCAATTATAATAAAAACCGGATTAGAAGTTGATTACATTCCGGGAAAAGAAAAAGAGGCTTTATCGGTCGTAGATTTCTATAACTGGGATTACCTGCTTTTATCGGTTCATTTTTTAGACGATTGGGCTTTTGATCATCCCAAATATATTCATTATTATGAAAACAGAGATATTAATGAAATCTATCGGTCCTACTATAAGACTTTAATGCAAGGTATTGAGACTGGTTGTTATAATATTGTTGCTCATTTCGATCTGCCGAAAAAATTTCGCTATCAACCAACTGAGACTATTGTTGAAGAAGATCAAGCTATTCAGTTGTGTAAAAAATTTGATATGGTAGTTGAAGTGAACACTGCGGGATATAGAAAACCAATTGGAGAAGCCTATCCGTCAGAAAAAATATTGAGAAAATGTTTTCAAGCTCAAGTTCCTCTTTGTCTTGGTTCCGATGCGCATCGCCCTTATGAGGTAGGGAAAGAATTTGAATCGGCTTTGGATCTAATCAAAAAAGTGGGATATACTCATTTGACACAATTTAATAAAAAAAGAAAAACCTACTATCCCATAGGAAAGGAATAAAAAGACAATATCTTAGGAATTCAATTAAATGAGAGCAAAATGAGTTAGGGAGAGCTTAAAATGAGGATGATTATAACCATGATTTCGATAGTCATCATCGTACCCATCCTCTTTATAAAACTTGCCCGAGATTATCCCCAATCGAGTTTCTTTCGTAATTTTATTTGGATAGTTATTCTCATACTCATTTTCATTTTTTTATCTGCTATAGGAGGGAAAAAAAGTGATTGACCTTTTGACCTCTAACATCGACCTACCAAGAAAAACGAAAATAGTTGCCACCATAGGACCTAGCGTTTCAAATCCAGAAAATATTATGAAGTTAATTCAAGAAGGAGTAGACGTATTTCGTTTAAACTTTTCTCATGGAACTCTTGAAGAACATTTTTCTGTCCTTCAAACCATTCGAAATTATGATTCCCAACAAAAGAAATTTCATGCCGTAATTGGTGATCTTCCCGGTCCGAAACTCAGAATAGGGGAAATACAAGGAGGAGAGACAGAACTTCCTGATGGAGCAGTTATTTATATAATACATTCATCTCTTCCTGGTTCCATGCCGGTAATCACCGTAGATAATGTTGAATTATTTACTCTACTTAAACCGGGGGATATTTTTTTTATTAATGATGGTTTGGTTCGTTTAAGAATTATTTCTAATGATAATTGTACAATTTTATGTAAGGTTGAAAAAGGGGGAGTGATTTCTTCTCGTAAAGGGATCAACATCCCTTATCTTCCCGATAGTTTTCCTTCGTTGACGACTCGAGACCTTCAGATTTTGGAAGCGATCAAGGACTGGGATTTAGATTTTCTTGCCCTTTCCTTTGTTCGAGGAATCAAGGACATTCTCGCCTTACGCAATAGAATTGCTAATTTTTCAAGACCTTTTTCCATTATTGCCAAGATCGAGAAACCACAGGCTTTGAATGAAATCGATGAAATTATTGAAGCATCTGATGGAATAATGATTGCCCGGGGTGACCTCGGGGTTGAGGTACCTGTTGAATCAGTTCCATTTTGGCAGAAAAGGATAATATTTGAATCACGCTGCAGATGCAAACCAGTTATCGTAGCCACACAAATGTTAGATAGTATGATAAGAAATCCAATTCCAACCAGAGCTGAAGTGAGTGATGTTGCTGGTGCAATTTATGATGGAACCGATGCGATCATGTTGTCGGGTGAGACAGCTATAGGTGATTTTCCCATGGAATCGGTACAAACGGCAAGTAAAATTGCCCGATTTACTGAATATTACGCTGATTTCGTTCCTGATGTCCAAAAAATTATGGTCAACAATACTGATTTATCCAGCGCTATCTCTTTTGGAGCCTGGGAAATTGCCCGTAATCTTAAACTTACTGTGGTTGTGACATCAACCTATTCGGGAAGTACAGCCCGGAGAATATCCCGCTTTCGACCGAATATTCCAATACTGGCCTTTTCGCCTCAGTATCACATACTACGCCTATTAAAGCTTTCCTATGGAGTATTTCCTTTTTCAGTGGATTTATGCACTGAACCATCAAAATTAATCGAAGAAATGAAAAGGCTTACTCTTGCTTCTCGTTTTGGAAAAAAAGGCGATAAAATTATTATTACCGCTGGAGTTCCATTACAGAAATCAGGTTTCACCAATTTTCTTCAAGTAGAAGAACTTTAAAATTTAAGACAAAAATTATGAAAATTCAATTACTTTGTAGTATGATTGGTTTAAATAGACTTATTGGAAATACAAATAATTGAGGAATAGGTTCATGGATTTTGTTGCTCTACTTCGTTCATACCCAGTAATTCCTGCTCTACGTTTTGAAGGAAAAAAAACGATAGACTTAACTTTCATTCGACCTGGTGGACCTTGTTTTCTTCTCGATGGCAATATCAATACTATTCAATCAATTCTGGAAAAAATCGAAAAACATTTCTCTACATTTTTTTTACACCTCGATTTATTTTCCGGTCTTTCTCCTGATCATGATGGTTTAATCTTTTTGAAAAATTATTTCCAAGCAATCAACGGAATTATATCGACCCGTTCTCGTACTTTATCTTTAGCAAAAAAACAAGGTTTTATGACAATATTTCGAATTTTCCTTTTAGATAGCGAAAGTTTAAATACTGGATTGAAAGTTGCTTCTCAATTGTCTCCCGATGCAATTGAGATACTACCCGGAATTATATTTCCCTTCATCCAAAAACAAATTCCCATAAGAAACCTTCCTCCTATTATTTGTGGAGGATTTATTCGAAATCATAAGGAAGTTAAAGCAATTTTACAATCCGGCGCAACAGCCATATCAACCAGCTCACCGGATTTATGGACGATAGAATAAAAGCTTTTATTATAAAAAATCTATTATTTACTTGGTAAAATAAGAAGCAAATATTCATGGTAATTAACTCAATAATATTAGTATTTTTGCAGGAGGAAATAGATGAGCTTAGTGCTGAATAGAGAATTTATATTCCTCATTGTTCAGAATAACCAATCTCTTTTAGACCAGTTAACGATCAAGTTACTTAATTGCTATCCAAAAGCTCGAATTTTTACCGCTTTAAACGAAACCATAGGTCTTGATATTGCTCAAAAGGAAAAACCCGAAATAATATTTTTAGGAATTACTAAATTTGATAATAAGCAACGGCTTTTTTGTCAATCAATCCAAAACCATGAATTAACTAAAAATATACCGATTGTAATACTCCCTTCTGAAAAGTTAAATTTCCAAACCCCACAAAAAGCTTTGGAATTTGAGATAGCTGGATTTCTTAGGTATCCCTATCATAAATATGAGTTGATTGTGCTTGTGAAAACCCTGATGAAAACAATATCCGCCCACTTTAATCAAAATATCGAGAAAAATAATGCCTTGTTTCAATATGAAAGACGTATCCATGAATTGGAAAATGAATTGAATAAAAAGAAACATTCCGAAGAAGAGTTGAAAGAAAATATTGCTAAATATTATTCTTTTTTTGAAAACAGCCTCGATGCAATGTTATTGACCCAACCTGATGGGACAATCTACGCTGCCAATCCCGAAGCTTGTAAAATTTTTGGTTGGACTGAGCAGGAAATTATTAAATTAGGAAGAAATGGTTTGGTCGATGATAAAGATCCACGGCTTCCTCTCTTGTTGAAAGAAAGGAAAGAAAAGGGAAAAGCTAAAGGTGAATTGTTGTTTATCCGAAAAGACGGAAGCTGCTTTCCAGCCGAATTGGCATCAGCTCTATTTTATAATTCCCACCATCAAGAGAGAACCATCGTCATCGTTCGGGATATAACTGAACGCAAAAAGTTTGAGGAAGCCTTAAAAAAGAGCGAAGAAAAATTCCGTCTAATTACGGAAAATACTGGAGATAACATCACTGTTTTGGATCTTAATTTAAATCTTACCTATGTCAGTCCCTCAATAATGAAGATTCGTGGTTATTCTACTGAAGAAGCCATTCATCAGACTTTAGATCAAATTTTTACTCCTGAATCATTCAAAAAAATAATGCAAATTTTTAAAGTACAAATGGCCTTAGAAGCTAGTGGAAGTGCCGATCCCAAAAGAACCATAAGTTTAGAAGCCGAAGAATACCATAAAAATGGATCGACTATTTGGGTTGAGAATACTATGTCTTTTTTGAGAGATGATAATCAAAAACCCATTGGTATTATTGCGACAACTCGTGATATAACCAAAAGAAAGCAAGCTGAACAGGCATTGAGGGAAAGTGAAGCTTATATCAAAACCATCTTAGACAATCTTCCAATTGGGGTGGCAGTCAATCTTCTTGATTCGAAGGTTTTATTTCATTATATGAATGATAACTTTCCGAAACTTTATCAAACTACACGGGAAGCTATAGAAAAACCGAATACTTTCTGGGAAGCAGTATACGAAGATCCGGAATTTCGAGAAAAAATAAAAAAGAAAGTAATAAAGGATTGTGCCAGTAATGACCCGCAACGCATGCAATGGAATGACGTTCCTATTGTTCGTCGGGGACAAGAAATAAGATTTATAAATGCCAAAAACACTCCTATTCCAGGGAGACAACTCATAATATCGACCGTTATGGATGTAACCGAACGTAAACGAGCAGAATTAGCCTTGGAAATGAGCAATAAAAAATTACGGAACACATTAGAATCAATGGTTGAAACTATAGCAGAAATTGTAGAAACTAGGGATTATTATACTGCTGGTCATCAGAGAAGAGTAGCTCATCTCGCCCGAGCGATTGCATTTGAATTAGGTTTAGGAATTGATCGGGTTTCTGGCCTTTTTATGGCGAGCGCTATTCATGACATAGGAAAAATAGCAGTGCCAATAGAAATCCTCATTAAACCAACAAAATTGTCTGATTTAGAATTTGGTCTAATAAAAACCCATCCCCAAGCCGGCTACGAAATACTCAAAGATATTGAGTTTCCTTGGCCAATAGCCGATATCATTTTACAACATCATGAAAGAATAAACGGTACTGGATATCCTGCTGGTTTCAAAGGAGAAGAAATACTTATAGAATCACGAATTTTAACCGTAGCAGATGTCGTTGAAGCAATTGCTTCCCACCGGCCGTATCGACCGGCCAAAGGAATAGAAACTGCTCTGGAGGAAATAAAAAGGAACCGAGGAATTCTTTATGAACCAATGGTTGTTGACTGTTGCTTAAGCCTTTTCAAAGAAAAAGATTATCAGTTTCCTTTTCTATAATTTCAGAACCAGGAAGACTAATAGAAAAATCCTCAAGAATATTTTGTCTTCTAATTAGGAGGTGAGGGCTCGATTTCAAATTCGAAGCTCACTTCTTTGATATCTTCAAGTATTTTGATTTGATTCTCAACCCGGCTTTGTTTACCTTTTAATTTTTCTCCACTTTTTCCAAATAATTTTTGAATGGCTGGAATTTGGTTTTCAGGGGAAAAGGAAACTCGAATCTGAAAGGGACCCTGAGAAAAGAGATAATTTTCTGGGGCGCTGAAAGTAGCCTGGTAAGAATTATTTTGAACAATAGCACTGGTTTGCAAATCAAATTGATTGGGGTATTTTGGAGTTCCCAGTTGTCGAAAAAGAATTTCAATAATCGATCCATCGGGAAGATCAGTTTCTCCGATAATTTCTATTATTTGGTCAAAACGTGTGACTAAGGAGATTGAAAGTAAAACATACTGTTCAGGCTCAGGTTCTTTAATAAAAAAATACTTTTCCGATTCTCTTAACCAGTCGACAGTTGAAGATTGATTGTTTTTTTGATCAGTGAGATTCTCGCTTATATTTTGACCAGATATATCATTGTTAACAGTAGGTAATTCATCTTTTGAAGGTAAAGTTGGTCGTGGGGGAGGAGAGGTTATAATCAACAGCAGAAGAGATACCAGGGCTATTGAACCATAGATAAGAATGACTAAGAATCTTCTTTTTTTTAGGCGAACTATAACCAGAGATGGATTAATCAATCCTATAATAAAAAGGATTAAAGAAACCATCGTAAGGATCAAGAAGAAATAAACCATAAAAATTTCCTACTCCTAATGAAGTGTTAAACCTATATTGAAAGTTACCAAAAATTAAAAAACCGAATTATTATAACATTTTTCTTTTAAATTTTTAACGAAAAACCTTTGAATTTATGGAAGGCTCATTGGGAGCCTTAATTGGAGCATGGCGATTTTCATTTTAGTAACAGGGATCATGGTGGTATGATTTTGGTTTTCAGCTAATTCAAGTACTCGGGTATAGGCTTTTAAAGCTTCCACATAGTTATTCTCTTCCTCATAAATAGTTCCTAATAAGTTTAATGCTCCAATTGAATCAGGATTTTCTTTGAGGACAGCAGAAAGAGAATCTTTTGCCTGGTCTTTCATCCCTATGCGAAAATACCAGGTTGCTTGATCCAGAAGAAAATCTTCTTGGGAAGGATAAAGTGTCATTGCTTGATTGAAGTTTGCTTGAGCATCGGATAAATGGTTTAATTTTTCTGAAATGGCTCCTTTTATGAGTAGGGGTGCAGGTCGTTCTGGAAAAAGTGTGAGTGCCTGTTCGCATTCTTGAATAATATCGTAGTAAATATTTTTTACTATATTTTGGTCGGGTTCAATCAGTGATTGGTCGATTTTCTTCTCAATGGAAGAATTTAAATCTAAATACCTTCTTTCTTGAGGAGGAAGACGCAAAAAAATAAAATAGACTAAAAATAAGACCACAAAAAAAATCCCAAAATGAAGTAAATTTTTTTGGATGGTTTTCTTTTGATTTTTTTCATATTCAATATCCAACCACCACCACCAATATTCAGTGGGTGGATTGAGTCTGGACCGTTGGTCAATAAAAGCTTTTTTACCGGTTACTTTCACCAGGAGACGGCTTTGCTTTTTAAGTAAAGAATCAAAATTCCCTAAACGGGTTTCCTCAGGATCTAAGTAAGCGTTTTTAGAACGAAAATAAATTAGCCCCCGCTCAATATCAGTTCTAATATTAAGAATTTCGATACCGTTTCCTTTTTGATCTTTTAAATTGGCGACTTTTTTTGCATAAAATTCGATCAGATTTCTAATATCATCTAATGATGGATTAAGGTTTTCAGCCATTGATTGTGACACCTCCGAATTACCATTCTAAACGAAAAAAGATTATTGGTAAACATTGGATTTCGTGAATAAAATTATAATTATTGTGTTGTTTTCATTATATCTTAGAAACTTTGTAGTAAGGGAGTTAAAAGCTTATAATGTTGATGAATAAAAAACATAAGTACAATATTGAAAATTTAAAGAAATTAAAATTAATAAAAATCATTTATAATAAATCGAAGAGAAGGAGGCTCATTCATGAAAACTGGACAACCAGAAAAGGTAACAGCCAAAGATATTGCTAAAATGATAGATCACTCACTTCTTAGGCCTCAGCTTACTCGACAAGAAGTTATTGAAGGATGTCGATTAGCCAAAGAGTACGATGTGGTTTCGGTCTGTGTAAAACCCTGTGATGTTCAAGTGGCCGCAGAAGTTTTAAAAGGAAGTGATGTATTAGTTACAACTGTCATAGGATTTCCCCATGGTGCTCACCGGACTGAAGTAAAAGCATTTGAGGCAGTGAAAGCCATGGAAGATGGGGCGGTAGAGCTGGATATGGTGTTAAACATCGGACGGCTTTTATCCCGAGAGTTTGATTATGTCGAGCAAGACATTAAAGCGGTAGTAGATATTGCCCACCAAAAGGGAGTTATTGTCAAGGTAATTTTAGAAAATTATTATCTTACCGACGAGTTAAAAGAATTAGCCTGTAAAATTTGCGAAAAAGCTGGTGCTGACTTTGTTAAAACTTCCACTGGGTTTGCACCAGGTGGAGCAACCATTGAAGATTTAAAACTGATGCGAAAATCGGTAAATCCCAGCATTCAAGTCAAAGCCGCTGGTGGAGTACGAACCTTAGAGGGGGCATTAGCAGTTCGAGCGGTGGGTGGAGTTCGATTTGGTGCGACCGCAACCAAAAGTATAATGGAAGATGCTTATAAAAAAGAAGCTGCCGGAACCTTAGTCCTCCCAGTGGAACCGAAAGACTTAGGCCCAAGTAAATAAAAAATTGAAAGCATCAAAATTTATAAAAGTAATTTTGACTATCTATCTTAAAAACTCATGGGCATGATAAATCAAGCCCCTACCAAAGATTTTAAAAATTTGTAGTGGCGCAATGTATTATGCCCATGCTTTAATTAATATAGCGACATGCCATGGCATGTCGAAACTCGGGTTTTCATTCCTATCTGGTACCATAAAAAATGGCATTAGGGTCTATCCTGAAAATACCGAAATAAGTGAAAAGTGATTAAAACAAAATGAGGAAGAATGAATTTAACAATTCCCCTCCTTGGAGGGGTGCCGCTTTCGCGGCGGGGAGGGTGCTTTTCATTTTTTAATGGTTACCCTGAGATTATGAGAAAGTTACATAAACTAAATTTTGCTAAATGAGATTGCCACGTCGCATAGGACGCTCCTCGCAATCAGGCTGTGTCACAATCCCTTTCATACACCAAGAATAGCTTGAAAGTGGAAGACACCGTACATTTATCTTCAGTTTTTGGTTATCTATTCCCAATATTACTGTGAAATATTAACATAAGTGGGGGCAAATAATTTACAGAATAATTGTGACACAGTCTGATTGAGGGAGCAGGAAAAAACTCAAATCCCCCTAACCCCCTCAGCCTTTATCGTGCTCGATTAATTTAGTGACTTGCCATAGCATGTCGAATCTTGTTTTTCGCATCCATCTGATGCCACACAAGCGGCACGAGAGCTTACCCCGCAATATATTCTGAAAAGAGTGAAAGCTGTTGAGGAATCCGGAATTGTTTTCC
>MWBQ01000084.1 GCA_002069605.1 Candidatus Atribacteria bacterium ADurb.Bin276 | reverse complement strand
AGCAGGAATAGCTTTAATGAGTCCTGATAGGTCAAATTGCAACCATGGTACCTCCTTTCGCTTCGAACATTTTTGATCGTGGTTTGATTCCCACTTGGGTAATGTTTTTTTACTATTTATTGGTAAAACTCATTTTTTTAAATCTAAGCCTAAACTGCATCCAACTCCTGCCTACAGTAAAAAAGAAAAAATGCTATCTTTTCTGTTTTTTACAATCGAAGAGTTATGTGACCACCAGAAAACACTTATTTTAATCAATATTTTTTCAAATACCGAAAAAATGGGCGCTATTTCATAGCGCCCATTAAAAATTTTTTATGAAAACTGTTTCTGCTCTTCTAATTTCCCGGAACAGTAAACCATTTGTCATGAATTTCCTGATATTTACCCGATTCTTTTAATTTAGCAATTGCTTCATTGATGGCTGCTAATAATTCGGTTTCACCTTTACGCATTGTTATTCCGTAAATATCTTCTCCTTCTTTGAATGTCGCAGCAACTTTCATATCAGGAAGAAGCGTCATCCGGAATGATACTTCAGAATAATCATTCACGACAGCATCAGCTCTTTTATTCATAACTTCCATATAGGCTTTATCGGTGGTATCAAAACGTTTAATTTCTTTTATACCTTCAATTTCGCTTACAGCAAAATCTCCAGTAGTTCCAATTTGAACCGCAACTACTTTCCCAACTAAATCTTCTGGCCCTTTTATCGAGTCATCATCTTTTCGAATCGCAATTGCTTGAGATGTTTGATAATAAGGGTCACTCATGTCTTTAGACTTTAACCGCTCTTCAGTTATTGAAGTCGAAGACATGATGATATCAAACTTTTTCGAATCCAAAGCTGGAAATATCCCATCCCAAGCTGTATCAATAAACTCCGCTTTGACTCCCAACAACTCGGCAATGGCGTTGCCAAGGTCAATATCAAAACCAATCATATTTCCTGCTTCATCATGATATTCCATCGGTGGATAAGTCGCATCCGTCCCAATAATGATTGTCCCCCGTGCTTTTATATCATCCAGGGTCGACGCCATAGCCAACGAACTCAAACCTATCATTCCAACCATAATGACTAAAAAAATTACTAAGTGTTTTTTCAAATGAATCCCTCCCAATTTTTGAAAATAATATCATTGATAAGAATTTTATGTCAATGAAAAGATAACTGCCAAATACTTTATTCTTCCACCCCTGGATTATAGCTACGACGTGATAAGTTTTCAAATTTCGTAAAAGCATTCCTAAAAAGAAGCTCGACAGCACCAACCGGACCATTTCTTTGTTTGGCTACGATAACTTCAGCAATATTTTTTTTACTCTGGGTATTGGGATTATAATACTCTTCCCGATATATAAACATTACCAAGTCGGCATCCTGCTCAATCGCTCCACTTTCACGCAGGTCCGAAAGCTGGGGCCGCTTGGGGTTTCTCTGCTCCACTGCTCTGCTTAATTGAGAAACAGCAACAACTGGTACATCAAGTTCCCGAGCCATGGCTTTTAAAGATCGCGAAATTTCTGAAATTTCTTGTTGTCGATTCTCGGTTCGTATATGGCCACTCATTAATTGTAAATAATCAACGATGACTAAGCCCAAATTTTTTTCTATCTTTAGTCTCCTGGCTTTCGCACGCAATTCAAGAACGGTAATTCCTGGTGTATCGTCAATATATATTGAGGCGCTTGCTAACCGTCCAGCTGCTGAAGCTAATATCGGCCAATCTTTTTCATTAATAAGCCCTCTTCTCACCCGAGATGCATCGATTCCGGCCTCTCCACAAAGCATTCTTTGGGCAATGTGATCTCGTGACATTTCAAGACTGAAAAATGCCACTGGTATCTTTTTATTAATGCCCACATGCTGAGCTATGTTCAGGCAAAAACTGGTTTTTCCCATTCCAGGTCTGGCTGCAATTACAATCAGCTCGGAAGGATGAAACCCAGCCGTAATATTGTCCAAATCAACAAAACCGGTTGGAATGCCAGTTATATGCTCATCACGATGATAGAGGTCCTCAATACGATCAAAAGCTTCATTGATGACTGTTTTTAGAGCAACAAAATCACTTTTTATCCGGCTTTGCGATAACTGCAAAATCATATGCTGTGATCGATCAAGTAATTCAGTAGCATCGATTTGATTTTCATAACTTTCTTTGATTATCTGGGTACAAATTTGAATTATAAACCGAATAATAGCTTTCTCTTCAACGATATGAGCATAATATTCAACATTCGCTGCAGTTGGAACTAAATTGGTTAAAAGTGCTAAATATTCAAGACCTCCCACCGTCTCCAGTTGATTTTTCGCTCTGAGCTTTTCAGCCAGAGTAACAATGTCACAGGCTTTATCTTCTTCAAAAAGCTCGCCAATTGCAGTAAAAATGATCCGATGGTTATCATAATAATAATCTTCCGGTCGAAGAATTTCCAATGCTTTAAGAAGAGCGTTCCTCTCCAATAACATTGAACCCAAGGTCGCTTGTTCCGCTTCGAGACTTTGGGGAGGTACTCTTTCTATACTCAGGATTCTTTCACCTCTTTTGAAACATCCGGTTGAACACTTTCTTCGGGGATAATCTGAACCTGTACTGACCCATAAATACCTTTGCCAAAATGGAGTTTAACTTCGGTTTCACCTAGGTCTTTGATTGGTTCTGGAAGATCAATAAATTTACGATCCAATTCTAATTCTAATATTTCTCCAATTTTATCAGCAATTTCTTTGGAAGTTACTGAACCGTAAAGTTTTCCTTTTTCTCCAGCTTTTCTATTAAATTCAAGACGTAATCCGTCTACCTTTTTTTGAAGCTGACGAATAGCATCTAACTCTTTTTCTTCTCTTTGCTTTTTCTTGCGCTTCAAAATATCAATTTGAGTCAAACTCCCCTTGGTCGCTTTAATCGCCAATTTCTTTGGAAGGAGATAATTTCTAGCGTATCCTTCTTTTACCTCGATAACATCACCTTCATCACCGAGGTTTTCCACTTTTTGTAAAAGTATAAGTTGCATAATATCACTCCTTTTCTGCAAAGAAACCTCTATCCTCAAACTTATTAGCCCAAAACAGCATGAGAACTGATCCTTCGCATTATCCCTTTGGTGAGCTCATTTTTCTAAAATCAAACCAGGTATCGAGAACTCCTAACCAGCTTAAAATCGTACTAAATATTGGCTGGAACACCACAAATAAAAGAATTATTATTTTTACACCACGAGATTGAATATAGCGACTCAGAAAGTAATATACAATGGCAACTCCCTGAACGATAAAAAGAGATTGCGTTACAATCTGTAAGTTGAGACCGATTCTTCCGTAAATGGTTTCCCCGCCAAACAAGACAAACATCCAACTCAGGATAAACATCCAAAAAACCGAAACCGGGAATTTCCAGTTCCGAAAGGCTGGATATTCTGGAAAGGGTATTCCGATTTTCTTCCCTACCCATGATCCCAAAAAAAAATTAATGGTGGTATCAAGTATGGAAGCTACCACTAATATTGCCGGAAGAGCAAGGTTTATCAAGGTTACTATTTGCTGAAAGTTTTCCTCCCCAATTCCTCCAAACACTTGAGAAGTCCTTTGAAAGGCTTCCTCCATGATTTGAAGGTTTTCAACAATCGGGTTGATTCCGGTTATGAGGAGTGCAAAACCGATTAATGCAATCTTAGATAAAAGCGATACCAAACTGCCGAAACCGATTACTTCAAAAAAAGAATATTTCCTTTTGATTGCATATCCCAAAAAAATCCCAATCAGAGTATAACTAATACAGATTAGAGCTGGAATTAAACCGGTAAAAGCGACTAATAGAGTGGCTACACCGGCAGCTAAAGCACCAGTTCTTAAATCCCAGCGAACTACTAAAAACAATACCGGTAATGGACAAAAAAAACTTAAAAAGAAACCGAATAATGGTAGGTAAACACTTGATAAATATAAAACTACTGTTAAGGCAGCCAAGAAAGCTCCCTCAACAGTAGGTCTGAGTTTCCTCATTTTTTTTCAATCGAGTCGAATTTAATCAAGCGAATAGGGAAGTAAACCAATTTCCCGAGCTCTTTTGATGGCTATTGAAAGTTCCCTTTGATGTTTAGCACAAACACTGGTAACTCTTTTCGGAACAATCTTCCCTCTTTCACTAATAAAACGTCCCAAACGATTGATATCCTTATAATCGATTGGACCTTTTTCAACACAGAAAATACAATTTTTCTTTCTTGAACGTCTAAAAAATCTTTTTCCTGAATCTCGCTCAGATCTCATCAGTATCTAACCTCTCTTAATATTTTAAATTCTTTTTATTGCTGAAGTCGAAAAATATCTTTAAGAATCACTTCAACTGTCGTTTTTTTCTGAGCACCCACTTCACCAAAGGTGCGTATTTGTAACGATCCCTCACAATAAGCCCAACTCCCTTTTTCGATTGACTGGCTGCAATAGAGGGCTTGATCGTTCCAAGCAATAACCGGAAATACATCGAATTCTTCTGCTGTACCGGTCGAACTTGGTTTTTCTCTCAACACTTCAATCGAAAAAGAGCATATAGGAGAACCACTTGGTACATAACGAAGTTCTGGTTTATCGGTTATTTGACCTATCAAGATGATCCTATTCAGATGGAGTTTGTTCATCGTTACTTTCAGGATCAGAAGCTTCAACTTCCTCAGGTTGTGGCTCGGGACTGTCTTCAATTACGGTCGCTTCCACTGGTTTATTTTCTTTTACAGCAACCTTTTTCTTTTCTTCTTTCACCAGGATATGACGTAGAGCCGAATCGATAAACTGAACAGTTCTAACCAGTTCCTTAACTGATTGGGGAGAAAGCGAGAAGTTAAAAAACACGTAAATTCCTTCAGTTTGTTTGTTAATGGGATGAGCGAGACGCCTCTTTCCCCATAAATTAGTCCCGGTGCATTCTCCTCCGAGTTCTGCTATCCGAGACTTTACATTTTCAATAACCTGACTGACTTCTTCTTCGGTCAAAGTTGATCGAAGAACCATTCCTAATTCGTACTGATTCATTTCATGTCCTCCCTTCGGTCGTTTGGTTTCATCTTATTGAAGACGAAACAGGGAAAAAATTCTTCATTTATTTAACAATTTAACTTCATGGATGATTGGTTTTTATCGAATAGCTTAAGTTCCTTCCTCCCACGAAGCCAAATACTTTTTTTGACGAGGAGTGAGTTCCTCAATTTTTACAGATAAAGAAGATAGTTTTAAACCAGCAACGTTCATATCGATATCATCGGGAACTTTATATACTTGATTTTCAAGGGAGATTGCTTGTTCTTTTAAATATTTCACCGATAAAGCCTGGTTGGCAAAACTCATGTCCATAACAGTTGGAGGATGTCCTTCGGCACAAGCCAGATTCACCAGTCTTCCTTCAGCCAAAAAGAAGAGTTTTTTTCCATTGGACAAGGTAAACTCTTCAACCAATGGTCGAACTTCCCTCCGGTTGACGCTCATTGATTCCAAATCTTCTCGATCTATCTCGACATTAAAATGACCGGAATTACACAGAATCGCACCATCATTCATTTGGAGAAAATGCTCTTTACGAATGACAGAAATATTCCCAGTAACTGTTATAAAAAGATCCCCACAAGCCGCAGCATCTAACATGGGCATCACTTCATAGCCATCCATCAATGCCTCCAAAGCTTTAACCGGGTTAATCTCGACTATCCCAACTCTCGCACCCATTCCACGAGCCCGTAGGGCAATACCTCTTCCGCACCATCCATACCCGACTACCACAACTTTTTTTCCGCTGAGAAGAATATGGGTTGCCCGAAGTATTCCCTCTAAAGTACTTTGACCGGTTCCATATCGGTTATCAAAGAGATGCTTGGTATCTGCATCATTGACCGCAATCACCGGATACCGCAATTGACCTGCTTTTGCCATACTTTTTAATCGGACTACACCGGTAGTTGTCTCTTCTGTTCCACCTATAACCTGGGAAATTCGAGATCCACCTTTTTGATGAAGAGTTGACACCAAATCCGCACCATCATCCATAGTAATCTGAGGACTCGTTTCTAACACTTTGTCGATATGTTGATAATAGGTTTCACGATCTTCCCCGCATATGGCATAAACGTTAATACCAAAATCCTTTACCAAAGAGGCGGCAACTTCATCCTGAGTGCTAAGGGGGTTGGAAGCACAAAGAGCTACCTTTGCTCCACCTTCTTTTAAGGTTATCATCAGAACGGCAGTTTCAGAAGTCACGTGTAAACAGGCCGCAATCAGGACTCCATCCAGAGGTTTTTCTTTTTTCCATTGTTCTGCTATGCCTGAAAGGACTGACATCTCGCGGCGAACCCATTCAATTTTTTTCCTTCCTGCCGGTGCTAATTCAATATCTTTAATATGATATTCCATTCTAATCTCCTCTTACATCCCGGCTAAATCCTGAATGATTTCCACTTTATCCGTCTTTTCCCAGGTAAAATCGGGATCATTTCTACCAAAATGACCATAGGCAGCAGTCTTCTTGTAGATCGGCCTTCGAAGACGCAGGTCGCGAATAATCGCCCCTGGTCTAAGATCAAAAGTTTTCTTAACAATATCCAGAATCTCTTCATCGGAAATCCTACCGGTTCCGAAAGTTTCCACCGAAATTGAAACCGGTTTCGCCACACCAATCGCATAAGCCACTTGTATTTCACATTTTTCGGCAAGACCAGCAGCGACAATGTTTTTTGCTACATAACGGGCAGCATAACTGGCTGAACGGTCAACTTTGGTTGGATCTTTCCCAGAGAAACATCCACCCCCATGACGGCCTATTCCACCATAGGTATCAACAATAATTTTTCTACCGGTTAAACCAGTGTCTCCCTGAGGTCCTCCGATAACAAACCGGCCGGTTGGATTTATCAAAAAACGAGTTTGACTGTTGATATATTCAGCCGGTATCACCGGACGAATAACTTCTTCTACCAGGTTTGTTTCAATAGTTTGATGGTTAACATCGGGATGATGCTGAGCAGCAATAATTATCGTATCGATATTCTGAGGTATTCCGTCAAGGTAATTTACTGTAACTTGAGTCTTTCCGTCAGGACGCAGGTAAGAAAATATTCCTTTCTTTCTTACCTCGGCTAAACGGTAAGCCAGTCGATGTGCCATTGCGATTGGAAAGGGAAGCATCTCGATAGTTTCATTGGTTGCATACCCAAACATTAATCCCTGATCGCCGGCTCCCAGAGAAAGGTCTTCGTCCTCGGTTGTTTCACCTAATTTTGATTCGAGACTTTTATTGACCCCTAAAGCAATATCAGGTGATTGTTCATCAATGGCAGTTAGAACCGAACAGGTTGCATAATCAAATCCAAATTTAGCCCGCGTATAGCCAATTTCACGAATAGTTTCTCTTGCCACTCGTGGAATATCAACATAGCATGAGGTACTGATTTGACCTGCAATCATTACCATTCCAGTCGCCACTAAAGTCTCGACAGCAACACGACCTTTAGTATCTTGTTCGTAAATAGCATCCAGGATGGCATCCGAAATCTGGTCCGCCATTTTATCGGGATGGCCCTCGGTTACTGATTCCGACGTTATTTGATACTTTTTCCCTGGCATTTTTTGACCTCCCTTTTCATACCGACTTCATTTTCGAATTATCAATTTAATAATTTGTATTCTATCACTGCCTCATTGGCACTTTTTATCATGGTTTTAATAAAAATTAGTTTCTCTTCACCTTTTTATCTGGGATTAAACTCATAGTATGATGAGAACCCAAAGCTGTAAAATAACATATTTTCCACTACGATGTCAATCTATTTCGCTGATCTTATTTATCTGTAATTCCTTAGAATAAACCAAATGAGCATTTCTCCATAACTTTTCCAACAGATAATAGTGTCTCTCTTCCTCTCGAAAAATATGAACGATAACATCACCGTAATCCATAAGAATCCATTCACCAACATCGAATCCCTCAATATGAAAGGGTTGAACTGAGTAGGAGTCCAAGGTCTTTTTTATTTCCTCGGCAATAGCTTTGGTTTGGATAAATGTCGCAGCACTGCCAATAACCCAATAATCAGCCACGGGAAAAACATCCCTCAGGTCAAGAATTACAACGTCCTGCATTTTCTTTTCATCGGCGACATCCAAAACGATTAAACATTTTTCTTTAGGATTCATTCGGCTGTTCCTCTACTCTTTTCTCTTTGAGAAAGAATTCGGTAACCAACTTTTTTGATGTGTCTAAATCTGGTTCCCAATAACTTACCCCCTCTATATAGGCTGCTTCCCCTGGCATCATATCGGTTATCATCACTCTTTCATTTAAGTCCTTAAACCAAAGACCTAAATTAATAAGTTCTTCATTGGAAAAATTGGTTATCAAGGCTTGACGTAATTCTTGGATAATTTGTGGCATTTTAGGAAGATTTAAGGGATTATCAATCTCATGAAATAAAGCCTGAAGAAAATTTTGCTGCCTTTTGATTCGACCAATATCTCCCAACTTATCATTACGATACCGAACATATTGTAAGGCTTTATCGCCCTTCAGGCGCTGTTTGCCTGCTGAAATATTGATTACCAAGTCCTGAGCTCGATCAGTGTATTTCATATCACTTTCTACGTCAATTTCCACTCCGCCCAACAGGTCAATAACCTTTTCAAATCCTTGATAGTTGATTTCTACTGTATAAGGAATATGAATGTCTAAGTTTTTCTCAATCGTTTCTTTGAGAAGTTGGATCCCGCCCTTGGCATAAGAATGATTGACTTTATCATATCCATTACCCGGTACTTCAATGCGGGTATCGCGGGGGATGGAAAACAAAAGAATTTCTTCACTCTTGGTGTTGAGACAAAGTAAAATAATGGTATCACTCCGCAAGGGTTTAATGCTATCCTGACCAACTACTAAAATAGTGGTACTTTCTGGTGGGGCATAACCCATAACCGTTTGTACCAATTTATTCCGAATATTATGATTATTGAGACCAAAAAAAAGGATTCCGCCTATAATAAACCCAATGGCTAAATATAAATATTTATAACTTTTCTTTCTTCTGCTTCTTTTCATTCGCTTCCTCTATGGATATTCCAATAATTTTATTCCAAGCTTCCAAGCTGGCTGGATAAATAATTTTCTTTGTTGAAAGTAAATAATTCACTTTCATTTCTAAAGTTTTTGTAAAAGCTACTTGAAGTCCTCTCTGCAAAGCTTCACGAATTGTATCACTTTCTTGGAATCGACGTCCACTTTCCGATAAATCAGCCACAAAAAGTATTTTATCAAAATTACTCATATCTTCACAGGCAGTTGCATGCCAGCAAACAGCACGAAGTATTGAATAATCTGTAATGCCAAACTGCTCAGCAATAAATCGGGGACCTGCAAAAGCATGAAATATAGCCGGAATAGAATAGCCAATTGGAAGAAAAAAGGGCGGGATATATTGAACCATCTCCTTACAAGCAAGAGCTCTTGCTGAATCATGGAGAAGACCTGCTAAATAGGACTTTTCTGGATCTTCACCAAAATCAACTGCCAGCGTTCTGGCTTCCTCGGCAACTCGAATTGAGTGATTGAATCGTGAGGGAGAAATCATATTTTTAAGCTGCTTGGTGATATACTCATTCATTGACATAAAGCCCGTTTTTTTTAATATAGTTTTCAACGGCTTCGGGAACCAAATATTTAATTGATTCTCCCTTTTTGACCCGTCGCCGAATTTCCGACGAGGCAATGGCCAGAGCAGATACTTCGATCATTTTCACCTTTTGTCGATATTTCTCTTCCATACTCACCATTTTATAGCCAGGTCGAGTTGCTGCCACAAAGGTACATAATCGGAAAAGCTCTTCAGGATTGTTCCAGCTTGAAATCTGTGCAAAAGCATCGGCTCCGGTGATAAAATAGATTTCACTTTCATCTCCCCAAAATTCACGAAAATATCGCAGTGTATCAACTGCATAGGAAGGTCCAACCCGTTCCAACTCCACTCGGGAAACTCGAAAATAGGGATTGGTAATAGTCGCCAATACCACCATTAAATACCGATGCTCGGGACTGGTTATCACTTGTCCAACCTTATGGGGTGGTCGTGCTGAAGGAACAAAAACCACCTCGTCTAAATGAAAATAATCTCTCACTTCTTCGGCAGTAACTAAATGTCCCAAGTGGATCGGATCAAAAGTACCACCCATAATACCTTTTTTCATCTAAACCTATCTCTCCTTGGAATATCTGGTTCAAATATTGTTTTTTAATTTTTTAAGCGTTCCGAATCTGCCCGGTTCCATAAACCACGTATTTTATTGTGGTTAATTCTTGCAATCCCATGGGTCCCCGGGCATGAATTTTCTGAGTACTAATACCTATTTCTGCTCCCAGACCAAATTGCTCTCCATCGGTAAAACGAGTTGAAGCATTGACATAAACCGCTGCTGAGTCAACCTTCTCCATAAAATTCTTGGCATTCGAATAATTTTCGGTAATTATTGATTCAGAATGGCGGGTTCCATAAGTATTGATGTGCTCGATGGCTTCATTTAGAGTTTTAACTACCTTAACCGCTAAAATCAAGTCGAGATACTCGGTTTTCCAATCATCCTCGGTCGCCGGAATCAAATCAGGAAGAATTTGACGAGCTTGCTCACAGCCTCGAATTTCAACTCCAGCTTTTTTGAGAGACATAGAGACTTGGGGTAGAAATATTTTGGCAATATCCTGGTGAATTAATAATGTTTCTACAGCATTACAAACACTCGGTCGTTGGATTTTCGCGTTCATAACAATCCTTTCTGCCATCCCTAAATCGGCTTCTTTATCAACATAAACATGACAATTCCCAACACCGGTTTCAATAACCGGCACTTGAGAATGAGTCACAACGTTATGAATCAAACCAGCACCTCCTCGGGGGATCGCTACATCAATATACTCTCTCAGGGCCAACAGCTGAGCAATGTCATCGTGACTGGTACTTTCAATGAGCTGAACCGAATCTTCAGGAAGAGAATATTGACGGAGAGATTCGCGGGCTAAAAGGATTAGCAATCGGTTCGAATTGAGGGTGGAACTACTTCCTCTTAAAACTAAGGAATTCCCAGATTTTATTCCTAATCCAATGCTATCGATGGTCACATTGGGTCGAGCTTCATAAATAATCGCCAAGACTCCCAGTGGAACTCTCACTTTGGTTACCATTAAACCATTCGGCCTCTTCCAGCCTGAAATAACTTCCCCAACCGGATCAGCAAGAGCTGCTACTTGTCTTAAACCATCTGCCATTCCTTGAATTCTTTTTTTATTGAGGATTAAACGATCAATGAACCCGGATTTCATATTGTTTTCTACAGCAATTTTTACATCTTTTTGGTTTTCCTGCTCAATCCGAGATTGTTCTCCTTCTAAACGTTGAGCCAGATCCCCAAGAAAATCATTTTTTTTCTGGGTTGAAACCGTCGCCAGCAACTGAGCAGCCTTTTTTGCTTTCTGAACCTGAACCTTCATATCTTCAGCCATTGTCTTTCTCCTCCCGATTGAATAACACTAAGTTATCAACATGAATCACTTCAGTATTTATCTCTTGATCAAAAAAAACTTCCTGTAACTCAGTAGTATGTAAACCACGGATTTTCTTTAACTCTGTCGATGAAAAGTTCACCAAACCCTTGGCAACCGATTGACCTTCTTCATTGACAACTTCAATGCAGTCACCTGAATCAAAAACGCCTTCTACTCCCTTGATCCCTGCTGGTAATAAGCTTTTATTTCTCATTAAAGCGAAATAAGCACCCTCATCGATGATAACCCGACCTCGGGTCATCATTCCAAAGGCAATCCAACGCTTCCGGTTTTTGAGGACCTTGGTCTGAGGGTAAAAGAAAGTTCCAACTTCATCGCCAGCAAATATTCTTTGAATAATAGAAAAATCCTTCCCCAAAGCCAAGATGACCCCAATACCCGAAAAGGTCGCCATACGACTAGCCATAATTTTACTTTTCATCCCACCAGTTGAAATATTGCTCCCCTCCCGGCCAGCCATCCTTTCAATTTTATCATCTATCCTCTCAACTTCTTTTATGAGGATAGCTTCGGAGTTTTTTTTGGGATCAGAGGTAAACAGTCCCTCAATGTCAGAAAGGATGATAAGAAGCTGGGCATTGATTAGTGAAGCCACCAAGGCTGATAGGCGATCATTATCACCAAATTTTAATTCTGCTATGGCAACGGTGTCGTTTTCGTTAACAATCGGCAAAACATTGAAATCGAGAATGGTTTGAAAGGTATTACGGGCATTGAGATATTTATGTCGATTATGAACGTCTTCCGGTGCTAACAATATCTGGGCAACTGGAATACCAATTCGAGAAAATACCTGGCAATAATTCTGCATAAGAATACCTTGGCCTACTGCTGCCATTGCTTGTTTGAACGGGATATCGTTTCTTTTTCGTTTCAACCCTAAACGACTCATTCCACAAGCCATAGCACCTGATGTCACTAAAATGACTTTTTTACCACTTTGACGGAGTTGATGAATGTTTCGAGCTAATTCCTCTAATCGGGGAATTTCTAAAACAAAATTTTTAACCAACAATGAACTCCCGACTTTTATAACGACCACCCGGCTGTTTTCAATAAAATCAATTCGCTTCATCGGTTTATTAAAATGATCATTTGGAAGTGGTTTTATGGGCTTCAAGGCGTTTTCCAGTCCAGATAAAATTCAAATTTTCTATTTCAACTATTGATCCGGGTTGAATGGCAGAAAAATATTTTAGAAAGTCAAAATGAACCAACTTTTGGTTAAAAATCGAAAGAGCATTATCGGAATTCCAATCGATCTCCGCAATTAAACGATCAAGAAAAGGCGTTGAAAATCGATAATGACGGGATCGAATAGGACTCAATGGGGTATTTTTGGATTGAGAAAGAATTTCTTTGGTAAAAATTTCAGGGGCATTTTTTAAAAATTCGATAATCGCATCGAGTAGTTGATTCATTCCTTCCTTGGTAAGAGAAGAAACCCCAAAAACCGGAATACCCTGCTGCTCAAGAGTTGATTTAAATTCATTAAAATTTTGAGCAGCTTTGATAAGGTCAAGCTTGGTGGCCACTACAAAAAAAGGTTTGGCTGCCAAAGAAGAGCTATAAGCTTCAAATTCCCGACGAAGAGTCAAAAAATCGTCATAGGGATTGTTCTCAGAATAGAATTGGGATAAATCCACACAATGGAGGATCAAACGTGTCCTTTCTATGTGTCGTAAGAATTCTAAACCCAAACCAGCACCACGGCTGGCACCTTCAATAATGCCCGGAACATCGACCATAATAAACTGCTGGTCATGATGATTCACAACACCTAAATTCGGATGAAGAGTAGTAAATGGATAATCAGCAATTCGAGGTTTTGCAGCGCTTACTACTGAGAGCAGTGTTGATTTTCCAGCATTAGGAAAACCACTAATGCCTACATCAGCAATTAATTTAAGTTCTAAGCGAATCTCTCTCGCTTCACCCAATTCTCCTTTTTCGGCAATGCGGGGAGCTTGATTGGTCGATGTTGCAAATGAACTATTCCCTCGTCCTCCTCGCCCACCTCGGGCTATTATGACTTCTTGCTTATCTTCAGTTAAATCAGCTATGATTTGATTATCTTTTTGATCAATAATTTGAGTGCCAACCGGTACTACTAAAACCACGTCAGCTCCATCTTTTCCAAATTGATTTTTCCCTTTACCTGGTTCACCATTTGATGCTTCGTAGACTTTCTGAATAGCAACATCATATAAAGTTTTTTTCTGAGATAATGCAATAGCAATTACGTTCCCTCCTTTTCCGCCATTCCCACCTGCTGGCCCACCTCGAGGGACATATTTTTCTCTTAAAAAACTGATCGCACCATCACCACCACGACCAGCACGAACTTTTAATATGACCTGATCAACAAACAATTAAACACCCCAAATTACTGAATCAATCATTCGATTCTCCAAGGCTGAATAAAAAAATGAGTTGGATAATAAAAAGGAGAGTTTCTTATTTTAATAAACTGATACTAATTATGAATCCAGAGAAGGCATCTCAGGGAGAATCGAGACATATTTCCTCCCAGCTTTCTCTTGATAAACAACATATCCACTTTGAAGGGCAAAAAGAGTATAATCCTTGGCTGTCCCCACATTTATCCCTGGTTTGATCTTTGTTCCTCGCTGTCGAATAAGGATGTTGCCAGCCAAAACATACTGACCACTAAATTTTTTTACACCAAGCCTTTGAGCGTTACTATCGCGTCCATTTTTCCCGCTTCCGCCTGCTTTCTTATGTGCCATGGTTATTAAAGCCTCCTCAAGGATTAGGATTCAATTGATTGAATTTTTATTAAAGTCATTGGTTGACGATGACCAGTTAAACGTCGGTATTTCACCTTCGGTTTATATTTAAAAACCACAACTTTTTTGGATTTCCCATTTCTTAACACGATACCTTTAACTTTGGCACCCTCCACATAGGGGCGACCGACAACAACTTGGTCCTGATTACGAATAAATAAAACTCGTTCAAAAACCACTTCATCTTTTAAATTTCCTTGATAACTATCCAGTTGAATGACCGAACCTTCTTGAACTGGATATTGTTTTCCACTGGCTTCAATAAGAGCGAACATTACAAATCTCCTCCATTCCAAAGTCATACTTTTATTCAGATTATTTATTCCTTTATTACAATTATATTCTTGGTTTTAGCCCTGCTTTTTAACGGTTAAGACTGTATCAAGATTGAAGGATTTTGTCAAACGGGACTAACAATGATTATTCTATTTTATCGATAGATTCTCGAATCCCGTCTTCACCAACTCCAACAATCGAATAACGACGTAGAGATAAATTTGGATCGATTTTCCATACCAATTCTTTACTGTATACCTTTTTTAAATTATTTAAAAATATTTTTCCATTATTTTTTAAATAATCCCCCAGCTCTTGTCCTACAGTAAAACCAATGGTCGTTGATTGAGAATGGCGACAAATTTCTTCAACCCGCCTTAAAAAATTAATAGCGATAGTCTCCATCGAAAGAACTCTCCCTTCACCTTGACAACAATTACATGGTTGGCAAAGAATGGCATCCAGGTTTTTTCTAACTCTTTTTCGAGTCATTTCCACCAAACCCAGTTCGCTCATCTGAACCAAACTGGAACGGGTTCGGTCGTGAGACAAAAATTGCTCAAAAACATTCATAACCATTTTTTGATGTTCTTTCTTCCCCATGTCAATAAAATCAATTAAAATTATCCCCCCGATATCTCGGAGTCGTACTTGCCGGGCAATTTCTTCCGCCGCTTCTAAATTGGTTTTTAAAATAGTTTCTTGGAGATCTTTCTTTCCAATATATTTTCCGGTATTGACATCAATCACTGTCATTGCTTCAGTTCGGTCAAAAACCAGATACCCTCCGCTTTTGAGCCAAACTTTCCGGCTTAAGGCTTTTTCTAATTCCCGATTTAAATTAAAATGATCGAAAATGTTTTCTTTACTATCAAAAAAATGAATACGGTCGACGAAACGAGGAATCATTGATTCAATAAAATCTTTTAATTTCTGAAAACCAAAATAGGAATTAATCCAAATTTCACCTAAATTATCATCAACAACATCTCGTATTAGCGTATAAATTAGGCTTGCTTCTTCATAGAGAACCGCTGGAGCTGAAATGAGTTCGGCTTTTTTCATAATTCGGTTCCATAAACGAAGCAGTGATTCGATGTCTTCTTTTATTTCTTCATTACTTTTACCCTCAGCAACTGTTCTCACTATGACTCCCATGTTGGCTGGTCGAATTTTTTCAATTAATTTCTTCAGCTTATCTCGTTCTTCTGAAGAAGAAATTCGATGGGAAATACCCATATTATTCATTCCGGGCATTAAAACCACATATCTCCCTGGTAAAGAAATTTTGGTCGTCACTCGAGCCCCTTTAGTTCCCATTGGTTCCTTGGCTACCTGAACAACAATTTCCTTTCCGGTTTGAAGGAGTTGATCTATGCTCTTTATTTTCCCTTTCTCATCCAACAGGATATCTCCAATAAACAAAAAAGCATTTTTATCAAAACCAGTATTAACAAAAGCCGATTGTATACCGGGTAGAACATTTTCTACGATCCCTTTAAAAATATTTCCTGCTAATCGTTTTTCGGCTGCTCTTTCAAAGAAAAATTCTACTACTTGTCCATTTTCCAAAAGCGCAGCACGAACTTCGGCTTCAGACATATCTATGACGATATCTTTTTTCAATGTTTAACCCTCCGCTAATTAAAACCAATAATAATTTTGCTTGATTATTTCCACTAAATTTTCTCGATTAAAACCTGATTCTTTCGGCATAAATTCTAATGATTTATAAGGATTCAATAGAATGTTTTTTTTCTTAAACAAGAATGATATCATACATTCTTGTTTTTCCATTTTTTTTCTTTCTAATTCTTCAATATCTTCTATGGAGAATAATACCTGGTGATTGCCAATATTACCCTCATCTTTAAAAATAAAGGCATATTGAACGCTAATCAGCGATTTCATGATGCTGGGAAAGTCGAGAGGGATTGAGTTGACTTCAACAACTCTCATTTCTTCCAGTACTTGTGAATTAAGAATGTTTTTGAGTTGTTCAGGTTCTATAAATTCATAAAAGGTCATATCAAGATATTCGGTCCAGCTTATAACACCAGTAACAGTGGCCGGCCCAAATGATAACAAAGGACGAGGATTAAAACCTTGAGAAAAAACTATCGGAAGCCCCGCCCTTCGTAAGACTCGATCCCAAAATCGAGTAAGATCTAACTGGGAAAGAAGATGAAAAGGCACTAATTTGAGATGTCGACAACGATAACGATAACGATCGGTAAAATTCATGATGAACAAACCCCACAACTCATACATTCCTGAAAATGAATACATCTGGGTGTAACCTCTTGGCGGCGAGATTTTTCCAACTCTTTTAATAAATATTCCTTCTTCACTCCAGAGGAGATATGATCCCAGGGAAGAATTTCTTTTGGGTCTCGCCATCTTTCTGAATAAAAGTGATAATCCAAACCTACTTCTTCAAAGGCTAGTTTCCATCTTTCAAAAGAAAAGAATTCCCGCCAACCATCCATAATTTGACCTAAATGGTAGGCTTTTTCGATCACTCTTGATAGCCTCCGATCACCGCGAGATAATACTGCTTCGAGGGTGCTTTCCTTAAAGTCCGACCAATTCATACGGATCAAGCGACGATCCCTGGAAAAACCAGCCTTTATTCTCTGGATTTTTTCTTCAAATTCTTCCAGACTATTCTGACCCATCCATTGAAAAGGAGTATGTGGTTTTGGCACAAAAGCGGAAAGGTTTAAATGGATGCTCACTCTTTTACCGCGAATTTTTTTTCCGATTTGAAGACCTTCGTTCACCAACTGGGAAATTCCGATCAGGTCCGATTCTTTTTCATCAGGAAGTCCAAACATAAAGTAAAGTTTAACATCATCCCAACCACCTTCAAAGACTTTTTCTAAAGTTGAAAATATTTCCTGATCGGTTAATCCTTTATTGATTATCCGGCGAAGACGATCGGTACCTGCTTCAGGAGCAAAAGTGAGACCACTTTTCCGAACTCGTTTTAAATTCTGAGCAATTTGGACCGAGAAAGTATCCATCCGTATGGAAGGAAGTGAAATATTAACATTTTTTGCTTCAAATCGTCGAGAGAGATTGGAGATGATTTCTTCGATCCGAGAATGATCCGTGCTACTTAAAGAAAGAAGAGATATTTCTTCGTAACCGGTTGAAGTCACCAATTTTTCTGCGAGATGAACTATGTTTTCCGGAGATCGTTCTCGGTGAGGTCGATAGATCATGCCCGCTTGACAAAAACGACAACCTCGGGTGCAACCCCGTGAAATTTCCAGGGGAATTCGATCATGAACGATGCTTATATATGGAACTGGTATTGCCTCTGGATAGAGAGCATTATCTAAATCTTTAAGCCATCTTCTCTGAATCTGAGGAAATGCCCTTTTATTCATGGTTTGAATTTTTGAAATAATACCATTTTTTGAATAACCAACCTGATAAAAACTTGGTATATAAACTCCCACAACTTTTGCTAATTCGGATAAAATATCACCTTTTCTTTGACCTTTCATAGCCGAAACAATTTGGATGATTTCTACAAAAGCCTCTTCCCCTTCACCAATCAAAAAAGCATCAAAAAAATCACTGATGGGCTCTGGATTACAGGTTGATGCTCCACCACCAATGATAATAGGAAAGTCATCTTCCCTTTCCGAACTTCGAAAAGGGATTTGAGATAAATCGAGAAAATAAAGGATATTGGTAAAATTCATCTCGGTTTGCAGGCTAAGCCCCACTATGTCAAAAGATCGGATGGGGATTTTGTTCTCTAAGCTAAAAAGCGGGATGCTCTTTTCTTTCATGAGTTTTCCTAAATCTGGCCAAGGGACAAAAGCTCGTTCAGCACGAACCCCGGGAAGGTCGTTTAATATCTGATAAAGAATTTTTAGCCCTAAGTGAGACATTCCTATTTCATAGATATCGGGAAACCCAAGCACAACTGAGCAGGTCGTTTGGGAAGGATTTTTTACAAGTATATTCCATTCTTCTCCTATATAACGTGCTGGTTTGGTAATCTTGAGCAATTCGTTTTTAAAAAAATTCTCTTGATCTGGTATTTTTTCTACCACTATTCGTTTCCTCCCGACTGGGCAATATTCCATACCATCCCCATGGCTATCATATTGATAAACAGCGAACTCCCTCCATAACTAATAAACGGCAAGGGAATACCGGTAACCGGCATAACACCCATATTCATTCCAACATTAATCATCACTTGAAATACAAACATTGAACCAAAGAGAGTAGTAAGTATCTTACCCTCTAAATCAGGTGTTTCTATCCCAATCCGGAAAATTGACCAAATAAGCCAGAAAAATAGAGCAAGGATAATCACACCCCCAACAAAGCCCCATTGTTCACACCAAGAAGCAAAAATAAAATCGGTATAATGAGCGGGAAGGAACCGGAGTTGGGATTGGGTTCCCGAAAGCCAACCCTTTCCAAAAAAACTCCCTGCTCCAATAGTAATTTTCGATTGCAGAACATTATAACCGGTTCCCAGGGGATCAGATTGAGGAGCAAAAAAAGAAAGCAACCGCTTTCTTTGATAGTCGTGTAAAACCAACCAAAAAAATGGAATTAAACCTACTAAACCAGCAAAAACCGCCAAAATTTTTTTCCATTGAAAGCCACAAAAAAATAACGCCGAAAACCAAAGAACTATTATGACCAAAGCTGTCCCCAAATCCGGTTCAAGGAATATCAAACCAGTTGGGATAATTGATAAAAACGATGTTTTTAGAAGAAGTTGCCAGCTTCCATAGTCTTCAGGTTGAGCACTCAAAAACGCTGCTAAAAAAACCGCCATTCCAACTTTAGAAAACTCTGAAGGTTGAACGGAACGAAATAATATCCAACGTCGAGTTCCTACATCATCTCCACTTCCAAAAAACAAAACTACTATTAAAGAGAGAATTATAATTAAATAAATCATCCATTCCAACTTGATAAACCAATGGTAATGAATACGACTAATTCCCCAAAAAACTAACCAGCCCAATAGACTCCACATCAGTTGTCTTCCAAAAAAGGTCTGAATAAAGACAGCTTCACCACGAAGGGGATCGGTACTATAAACTGCCAAAAGACCAACTATATTGAGAGAAAGAATAATGATGGGAAACATTTTAACCGTTTTCATTAAGTGTATTCTCCCGGTGATCATAGATCCATTGTATTAAATCCTTACTTCGATGAGCTGCTTCTCCGCTTCCATCTCCACCGTTTTCAACTAAAACCACAAAAACGTAACGGGGATTATCAATGGGGAAAAAGCCAGCAAACCAAGAATGATCGTTACCATGAGGATTTTGGGCGGTTCCAGTTTTCCCGGCTATTGGGATTGGCAAATCCCGACAGGCTCTACCGGTTCCCTCAACGACCACCTTGGTCATTCCTCGAATCAGTCTTTCCCAGATATCTGGCTTCAACTCTATTCGATTTTTTACTTTTGGTAGTGTTCGTTCGATAACTTCTCTCTTATCGTTTTGGACGACTTTTAAAAAATGAGGAGTATATACCACCCCTCGGTTGGAAATTGCAACAACACTTTGGAAAATTTCAAAAGGAGTGACTAAAAGATACCCTTGTCCGATAGAAAGATTTATGGTATCTCCTGGATACCAAGGTTCTCCGATTTTCTGTCTCTTCCAGCGAGAGGTAGGTAAAAAGCCATGGTTCTCCCCCGGTAAATCAATCCCAGTATCCTCTTCAAAACCTAAGCGCCTTGCCATATCAATTATTCTATCTTGACCGAGTTCCAAACCTAAGGTGTAAAATGTAACATTACAGGATTGAGCAAGAGCATCCTCGTAATTCAATCTTCCATGCCCAGCTTTTCTCCAACAAGGATACCTCCGATTATTGTATTCATAGTACCCGGGGCAAAAAATTGTTCTTTCTCTTGAAACGATATTGGCTTCCTGGGCAGCTAAACCAACTATTAATTTAAATATTGAACCAGGTGGATAAAGGGCTTGAAGAGATCTTGTTGTCAAGGGATTTTGAGGATTTTCAATTAATTCATTCCATTCATCCTGGCTTACCCCGTCAACCAATAGGTTAGGTTCAAAAGAGGGTTGATTTGCCATTGCTAATAATTCTCCATTAGTCGGATCCCCAACTATAATCACACCACTCTTTCCAGCTAAGAGCTCATTGCAATACCTTTGCAATTCCAAATCTAAAGTAAGAGTTAAGGTATGCCGAAATCGTGGAAAGCTGGTATCTAAAATTCGTACTATTCTCCCCAAGGCGTCAACCTCAATTTTTCGATATCCCTTTTGACCCCTGAGAAATTCTTCATAATTAAGCTCAATTCCACTTTTTCCAACAACATCTTCATTATTATAATTGGTCTGGCCAAATCTTTTTAGTTCCTCGCTGTTTATTTTCCCCACATATCCAACAATATGGGCGATATCTTCACCGGGGGGATAAATTCTCTTGGGATAAGCTTCAATCATCACACCAGGGAGCTCTTTCCTGGTTTCTTCAACCATAGCAACCTCCTCGATACTCATCTGGGAAGCAAGAATGATTTCTCCCGAATACCGGTCACGGAGCGGTTCTTCAATCTTTCTTTTGATAGTTTTTTCCAATATCTGACGGCTTTTTTCTGGATCAGCGCTTCCAGGTAATAAAACAGCTGCAAACCTCGGTACATCTTGAGCGAGGATCTGACCATATCGATCGGTTATTATTCCTCGAGGCGCTTGGAGCGGGATCATTCGAATCCGGTTACGCTCAGATTTTTCCTGATAGAGGCCGGATTGCAATACACTCAAATACCACAAATTAAAAAAAAGAAAGACAAATATTCCAAACAAAATCCAAGTAAACAATTCTATTCTATGGTTAATAACTATCTTTGGTTTTTCATTCCACATTATTTAACCTCTCGGGTGGGAAGTAATATAACCAGGCAGAAAGCACAAGGAGGTTTAAGAAAAAAGAAAGAGCCAACAGCTCGACCGAAAACAACCAAGAGTGTTGAACGCTTCGGGTAAAATATTGTAAGACTATAATGAAGAATATTTCAACGCCAGATGCTGTCAGACAAAATCCTAAAAGCGATCCACTGGTAATCGAGAAAAAGGAAATCCAAGTCTGTGCCAATAAAAAAAGGCCAATGCTTAATAAAATATGAAAACAAAAGATAGAAAAAGAAAAAAATTCCAACAGAAATGCAACCAAAAGGCAGGAAATTAGTGCGAAATACCATCTTTTCTCTGAAACACAAACCGCCCAAATCATGAAAGGTAAAAAGGAGAGTTGACCCAATATTGGCCAATATTGGGTCAATACATTATTTTTAAAAAAAATTATTGAAAAAAAAACCAAAATGACGAGCACCAATTTACTGAACGTCATCACTATCACCAGTTCCAGGCGGACGAATAATAAAAACCTGATCTAAGAGAGAAAAATCACACTCCGGTTGTACAATGACTTCCTTAAAAAGGCTTCCTTCAGATTCTTTGATATCCAACACTTTGCCAATAACTATGCCCCGGGGTGTACTAGTCCCTAAACCAGATGTTATTGCCAAATCTCCAACTTGAACCTGGGAAGCTCGATAAACATAACGCATAACGCATAGCCCTCTTCCATTCCCTTCCACTACTCCTAAATCCCTGGTCCTTTGAAGGATTGCACCAGTTGCTATTTCAGAACTTAAAATCAGACGAACAATTGAATAATTGGGATAGGTTTGTTCCACCCTCCCCACCAAACCCTGATAGGTAACCACCGTCAAATCAGGAATTATCTCGTCATTGGTTCCTTTATCTATGATCAGTTTTCCAAACCAATCATAAGGATCCCGACCAATTACTAATGAGGGTACTACATCAAAAGGTATTTGCTTTTCAATAGCTCCAGCCGTAAATTTCATTTCTAACTCACGGATTTGTTCAGTTAAAATAGTCAGTTCGTTCTGAAGTCGGCCAACTTCTTTTTGAAGACTTTTATTTTCTTCTAGTAAAATTCTTTTTGATGTAAAATTGGAAACTACTTGGTCCAACCCATTCTGTACGACAAGCCATCCACGATGAAAGGGAACGGTAGCCCATCGTAAGTTTCCTAACCAACCAGATACTTCATGTTTTTGAATAGAAAAAACCACCAGTTGAAAAGAAACAATTGCAATGATGAGAATAAACAATATCTTTTTTTTCATGGATGGATTTTATCCGTCGAATCTTTTTGAAATATTTTTAATGCAGCATTATTCATAATTAACTTTTCATTGGATTGTATAGCAATAATGGCCACACCTGGAAATCGTCTTTCCACAATTGGTATGAGCTTAGGTCCTCCTGCCATAACTGCGGTTGAGATGGCATCAGCATCGGCAGCATTAGGATAAACCACTGTTACGCTGGAAAAATAACCCGAGGAGTATCCGGTATAGGGATTAATGATATGATAGTAACGAATACCCTCTTGTTCAAAAAAACGATAATAATCACCTGATGTAGATACCGCCTGGTCTTTTACCTCGATAACTCCAACCAATGACTCTTGTCGAGGATGTAAAATACCTACTCGGAATTTTTTTCCCAAAGCAAATACTGTACCTCCCGCATTTACCAGCGCTGGGGATACTTGCTTTTTTTCCAATTCTATTATAATTTTATCCACCAGGTATCCCTTGGCTATCCCTCCTAAATCTATCTTTCCTTGCCCAATTCGTTGAGCACTTTTTGTTTCTTTATTGATGAAAATAGTAGAACTAGCAACTTGCTCAGTTAGAACTTGAATCCGATCGGGAGAAGGAAGTCGAGGATTATTGTTAAAACTCCACTCATCCATCAACGATCCAAGAAAAATATTAAAAAAACCTTCAGTTAAATTTTGCAGCTCTTGAGCATGTAATATCAAGTCGCAGGTTGAGTTACCGATCTCTATTGGCTCTTGGTTTTGGTTTATTTTCCAAACTTCGCTCCTTTGATCAAATCGATCCCATTTTTCATCCAACTCTTGGATAATAGCTGCAATATTTTGTGATAAGCTCTGATGTCGGGATGGAAGGTCGATTTCAATCCAGGTATCAAAGCCTTCATAAATAAAATGTTGTAATGGATTGGGCCTGATTGCTGCCCATATTATAAAAACTCCTGCCAATCCAAAAAGGAATATCAATAATAATTGAGAACGTTTCATTCATCTACCAAAGGAAAGGGAGTTCCACAAACCTGACAATGAGCATTCTCTAAATAACCAAGAGAAGTCCGGTAACCTGTACGGGTGATTAAGGGTTTTCCACATTGTGAACAATAAGAGGTTTGACCTTCAGTTCCGTAATAATTCCCTAAATAAACAAAGTGTAATTTTCCTCGAGCAATTTTATAGGCTTCAAGTAGTACTTCAGGATCAGTTGCCGGGGTCTCCATTCGATGGGCTGGAAAATATCGAGAGAAATGAAGAGGAATATCAGGACTGATTGAGGCAACAAAATCAACCAAACGGTGAAGATGTTCTGGGGTGTGGTTAAGACCGGTTACTAAAAGATTGGTGATTTCAATATGTACTTTTTTTTGATAACTCAGTTCAATTGTTTCTAAAACCGGCGTTAATGAACCTCCACAGTAACTTCGATAAAAATCATCGTCCATCGCCTTTAAATCAATGTTCATCGCATCGATATAAGGAAGGAGTTCCAGGAGTGGTTGCGAATTGACGTATCCATTGGTCACCAAGACATTCTTCAATTGAACCTTTTTTGCTTTTTCACTGGTTTCTCTTACAAATTCCCACCAGATAAAAGGTTCATTGTAAGTATAGGCAATTCCTATCGATCCTTGAGATTGAGCGATTGAAACTATTTTTTGGGAATCGGTCTGTTTGAGATTGTCTACAAAACCAGTTTGCGAGATCTCCCAATTTTGACAAAATTGACATTTTAAATTACAACCCACACTTCCAACTGAAAGAATTTCCTTCCCAGGAAAAAAATGATACAAAGGTTTCTTTTCAATTGGATCCATATGGACAACTGAAATCCGGTTATAGGTTAAAGCGTACAAAACTCCGGCTCTATTTTCTCGTATTTGACAAAGTCCACGCCTTCCTGGGTTAATCCGACATTGATGAGGACAAAGAAAACATCTTACTCTCTGGTCCGTCTCGGCTGTCCAATATTGAGCTTCAATCATCGGTGATTTTCCTCATAATTTTCTAATTCACTGTATCGTTCAACTCGGAACCGAAAAAGCTCAACTGGCTCATTTGGTTTAATCCCAGCTTTGGCGCGAGCAATACGGATTTGTTCCTGAATAGAATCGACTCCTTCAATGTCAGGGAGTAAAAGACCTCTTCGCCAGCCCCTTTGAACGATAACTCCATATCTCTTTGGATCAAGCTGATCCGGAGAGTCGATTGATTCAGGAGGAGTCAGAATATCAACGGTAATATGAATGTCGGGGAGGTCTTTAAGAGTAACCGGGGGAAAGCGGGGATCCTCAACAGCCGCACTAACGGCATTATAAATAATTTCAGCGATTAAATGATCATGCTGGGGATGAAAGGTTCCGATACACCCTCGAAGTTGCCCATGAATTTTGAGACAAATAAAAACTCCTGCTTTTTGTTCATATAATTCCCGGAAGAGATCCCTGGGTACCGGAAGATACGTTCGGTGGACTAAAAAATATTCAATAGCCCTTCTGGCTAAATTGGTTAAAATAGAACCAAGTTCATTGGGTAACATCATGGTTGTCACCGTCCGATTTAAAATGAGAAAGATAGCGATGGCCGATAATAACTGCCGACCAATCATCAATGGCTACTGAAGGAACCAAAAAACCTTTTGGCAAAAGCTTTTTTAACCCCCGAGGTGGATTCATTTTAAAATAAAGTTTTCGTGCTTCTAAAGTACTGTGTTTTTCTTCAATAATTACATAATCTATTTTCATTTTTTTCATTAATTGTACTACTCTCTTGCGGCCAGTACTGTTCCCGATGATAACTTTTATAGGCCAATATGCTTTGGATATTTTATTTATTGAGGGCTCTAACTCATCAACCGGAAGGATTGCCTGATGAATCACCCCTCCTTTTCGATCTAAAAGCGCAATTCCGCATTTTTCGGTTCCTGGATCAATTGATAAAATAACCTTTTCCATAGAAAATCATTGTACTCGAGATTTAATTTCGATACAAGGGAGATTGGGAAGGATTAAGGTAAAGCAGTACACATTCCGTTCCCCTTTTACACAGTTAAGGGGAACGGAATGAATTAATTAAGAATTTTTAATCGTTGGAAAAATCCAACTCATTACATTTTTTCCCGACAA
Organism: Candidatus Atribacteria bacterium ADurb.Bin276; assembly: GCA_002069605.1. NCBI lineage: Bacteria > Pseudomonadati > Atribacterota > Atribacteria > Atribacterales > Atribacteraceae > Atribacter > Candidatus Atribacter allofermentans. Next base: position 8,700 of record MWBQ01000084.1, on the reverse strand, counting down.
GTGTAATGGGTATGTAAGAGATGATGCGACTTCTCACTATTCGGCTCGCCAAGAAATTCTTCATATAGTTTCTTGATAGCTGGATTATCATGAGATTTCCGAATGGGAAAGTGCCGGTCGACCTCATAAATAGCTTCTATTCTCTTCATACGAATCTCCAGATCGGTTGGGATAGGTTGACCGCCTCCACCAATACAGCCACCAGGACAAGCCATTATCTCAATAAAATGATACTTGGAGCCTCCTTGTCGGATCTGGTCCATCAAGATTCTGGCATTCCCTAATCCATGGGCAACCGCAACATTCACTTCCAATCCACCAACGTTGATGGTTGCTTCCTTAACTCCTTCAATTCCTCGTACATCGGTGAAATCAAGTCGTGCTAAAGTTTCTCCGGTTAAAACTTCGTACACGGTTCGAAGAGCAGCTTCCATAACCCCCCCGGTAGCTCCAAAGACTGCGGCTGCACCAGTTGAAATACCCAGGGCTGGATCAAAGTCTTCCTCAGGCATTTCTTTGAGATCAATGCCCTTTTCTTTGAGCATTCGGGCTGCTTCTCGGGTAGTAAGAGAATAATCAACATCCTGATACCCACTAGCTTTCATTTCATCACGTTGACACTCATATTTCTTCGCCGTACAGGGCATTATCGAGACTACCACAACGTTCATAGGATCGATACCCATTTTTTGGGCATAATAGGTCTTCGCCAGAGCTCCAAACATTTGCTGAGGTGATTTGCAAGTTGACACATTCTCCATGAGTTCAGGATAAAAATGTTCCATAAATTTTATCCAGCCCGGACTGCAAGAAGTTAGAAGAGGCAATTTCCCACCTTTTTTAACCCGGTTAATAAATTCAGTTCCTTCTTCAAGAATGGTCAAATCTGCAGCAAAATTGGTATCAAAAACTGCATCAAAACCTAAGCGACGAAAGCCGGCTACCATTTTCCCGGTGGAGATACTCCCTATGGGTATCCCAAATGGTTCACCAATACTCACTCGAACCGCTGGGGCAGTCTGAAGAATAACATATTTTTCTGGATCATCTAAGGCTTCCCATACCATTTCAACATGACTCACTTCTGAAAGAGCACCGGTTGGACAGGCTAAAACACATTGACCGCAGTTGATACAGACACTTTCACCCAGAGGAAGTCCTAGTGAAGGACTGACATAGGAATTGAACCCACGATCGGCAAAATCAATAGCATAAACGCTTTGAACCTCAGCACAGGTCCGAATGCATCGCCCACAAAGTATACATCGATCAAGGTCTCTCTTTACCGAAGGACTACTGTTATCAATAGGATGAGTTTTCCTTTCTCCCTGAAAACGAATCTCTCGGATACCAAATTCATAACAGAGGCTCTGTAGATCACAGGATTGGTTTCGATCACAAAGCTGGCAATCTAAAGGATGGTTCGACAAAATGAGCTCTAAATTGGCTCTGCGGGCTTCTCGAACTTTCTTCGAAGCTGTAAGAACTTTCATTCCTTCCCGAATTGGTGTGACACAAGAAGCAACCAGATTAGGTTGGCCTTCTACCTCAACCACACAGATTCGGCATCCACCCCAGGGGGTAAGACCATCCATGTAACAGAGGGTTGGAATATGATACCCTTCCATTCGGCAGGCTTCTAAAAGAGATAAATTTTCCGGGACCTGACATTCTCTTCCATCAATGAATATCGTTACCAGCTTTTCGGGAGATTCTTTTTCACTTCTATTTTGTATGACTTTTGCCATTCTCTTCTCTCCTTTCTCTTAATCAGACCTTCAATGATTTTATTTTTTTTGGACTTTCCATTGGGCAAACATTAAACGGACACCGTTTTTCAATGACATGAGACTCAAATTCCTCACGGAAATAATCCAAACACCGAAGGAGTGGGTTTGGTGCCGCTTGGCCCAAACCACAGAAGGATGTTCGTTTGATGTGCTCACCTAAAAATGTTAGTTTTTCCAAATCTTCTTCAATACCCTTCCCTGATGAAATCCGTTCTAAAATCTCAACGATTCTTTTATTACCAATTCGGCAGGGGGTGCATTTCCCACAGGATTCATGAAGAAAAAACTCACAGAAATTTTTAACGACATCGACTATACAATGGGTATCATCAATAACAGTCAATGCACCAGAGCCAAGCGCCGATTGATAACGGGGAAGAGTATCAAAAGCCATAGGAACATCGAGCAAGTCGGGAGTCATCGTCCCACCAGAAGGACCTCCGGTTTGAATTAATTTAAGCTCACGGCCGTTTTTGATTCCCCCACCTGCTTGATAGACTAATTCTCGAAGGGTGGTTCCCATGGGAACCTCAATAAGCCCCAGATTAATCACATTCCCGGTTAAAGTAAACACCTTGGTTCCTGGACAGGTTGGTGTCCCAATATTTTTAAACCATTCTGGTCCATTAAGAAAAATTGGGGGAATATTGGCAAAAGTCTCAACATTATTGATAACCGTTGGCTTTCCCCATAAACCCTTTTGAGGAGGATAGGGTGGTTTGATTCGAGGTTCTCCCCGACCACCTTCCATCGATTCCAAAAGCGCAGTTTCTTCACCACATATATAGGCTCCTGCTCCCTTTCGAATGTCAATTCGGAAAGAAAATCCCGAATTGAGTAAGTTGTCACCCAAGAGGCCATAATCCAAGGCCTGGGAAATGGCTATTTCCAAATGACGGATGCTTTCCGGGTATTCGCCGCGGACATAAATATACCCTTGGTGAGCCCCTACTGCAAACCCGGCGATAGCCATCGCTTCTAAGATAGAATGTGGATCTCCCTCAAGAATCAAACGATCCTTAAAGGTCCCCGGTTCCCCCTCATCGGCATTACAAACGATATACTTTTCATCTCCTTGGGCTTTTTGAGTATATTCCCACTTCAATCCGGTTGGATAGCCAGCGCCACCCCTTCCAAGCAATCCAGAATTCTTTACTATTTGAATAGCTTCTTCAGGGGTTCCCGATAACACTTTGCCTAAAGCCATATATCCGTCCCGTGCAATATAATCATCAATGTTGGTTGGATCGATATAACCACTATTCCTCAAAACCACCCGCTTCTCCTGTGCTAAAGGAGAAAGAGGCCGAAAATCCTGTGGAGTGGTTTCAGTACGACCTGAATACATAAAGTCTTTGACTGGTCGACCCTTGAGAAGATGCTCTTCGACAATTATTTTGACTTGATCAAGTTTTATCGGAGCATACACAACATTATCCGGAAAAATAACCACAAAAGGAGAAGGGAGACCTGCTCCAAATGATCCGGTGTCAAGAATCCGGATTTCTTGAGAAAGACCAAGCCGTTCAATTTCCTTCTCAAATTTTTCTCGGATCTGAGCAGCGCCCAGCACGACCGAACTACTCGTCATTTCAACCAATACGTGTGAACGAAAAAGCATAGATAAAATCCCTCCTCTCGATCATCGGTAAAGAGCAAATATTTCTCGAATACGTTCGGTATTTAAGTTTCCATAGGTAACATCATTAATCATCATAGCTGGTGCGACCCCACAAACTCCAAGACAACTGGTAACTTCAAGGGTAAATAAACCATCTTTGGTGGTTTCACCTTCTTTTACTCCTAATTCCCTCGTTATGGTTTCTAAAACATCGGTGGCGCCCAAAACATGGCAGGGGGCATTTTTGCAGATTCGAATGACATACTTCCCTACTGGTTTGGTTTCAAAAAAAGAATAAAAAGTAGCCACTCCGTAAATTTTACTAGAAGGGATACCTGTCTTATGGGATACTCGTTCAAGAATATCCTTAGGGAGATAACCATAAACCTGAGAAATATCCTCAAGTATAGCCATCAATGGGGTCTTTTCCTCTTTATATCGATCGATGATTTCATCAACCTTGGAATAGACCAACTCAGCACCTACTGGTTCGATCATTGTTCTTCCTCCTCCACAGCAACTAGTTGATGAAGCTTTTTCATCTTCTTTTCTAAGTCACACCGTAAGCATCTTTCTGCTTCTCGTTTGGCATCAGCTTCACTCATACATAGCTTCACTTCAGCAAAGTTACAGATTCGTTCCTTCACAGGTAATTCAGATATATAAACCCTCTTTATTTCTTGAAGAACCGGTGGTTCTTCTAAAACCCGCATTCTTTCCGGTTCGGCAATATATTCTTCTTCTTCGTCGCCTTTTAACTCTCGGAGATATTGATGGATACTATAAGCAGCTTTTTTTCCATAAGCCATAGCATTGACAACAGTTGCTTCGGCTCCGATCATATCGCCTCCAGCAAAAACACCAGGACGAGATGTTGAAAGAGAATAATGATCGACGGTAACATTTCCCCATCGGTCGGATTGTAAACCATCACCAAGCTTATCAACTTCGGGCATTTGACCCACGGCTGGAATAACCATATCACATTCGATTATCATTTCGGCACCTTCGATCGGTGTCGGTCTTTTTCGGCCGCTTCGATCAAATTCACCCAAACGCATACGCTGTAACTTAATCGCCTTGACCTTTCCATTTTCATCTCCAACTATTTCTAATGGAGCCATAAGGTAATGGAAAATAATTCCTTCTTTCTCGGCATCTTCGATTTCTTCTGGGATAGCCGGCATCTCCGAATGAGTTCTTCGATAAACAATATTTACTCGCTCAGAACCCAGTCTCAAAAGAGTTCGAGCGGCATCCATGGCAGCATTTCCACCACCCAAGACCACCACATTTTTAGGAACTTCAATCGTTCCTCCTAAATTGATGGTTTTTAAGAGGTCGAGGGCGGGGACGACTCCATCAAACTGCTCTCCAGGGATTCCCAAAGGGGCGCTTTTCCATGCTCCAATTCCCAAAAAGACAGCATCAAACTTTTCCTGTAATTCTTTCAATGAAATGTCTTTGCCAATGGCTGTATTTAAATGGATTTTAACACCCATGGCTCGAATTTGATCGATATCCCAGTTGAGCGGTTCTCGGGGCAGACGATAGGCTGGAATACCGGCAGCTAACATTCCTCCCGCCACCGGTAAGGATTCATAGATAGTAACCGTATATCCCTTCCTCGCCAAATAATAGGCACAGGCTAAACCAGCTGGTCCTGAGCCAACAATTGCAACGGTTTCATCTCGTTTACGGTCCATTATGACCGGTAACATGATATGATTCTTCATGGCATAATCGGCGACAAATCGTTTTAAATCATCAATCGCTGCCGGTTCATCAAGTTGACCCCGTCGACATTTCGCTTCACAAGGTCGATGGCAAACCCTTCCACAAACTGAAGGCAAAGGATTGGATTCACGAATAACCCGGAGGGCTTCAACATATTCACCCTCTTTAATTAATGAAATATATCCGGGTATATCAATTTCCAAAGGACAGGTATGTTGACAGGGAGATTGGAATAGAGAACGACAAACGACGGCAGTACAACGTTTTTCACGAATATGCATTTCATATTCTTCGCGGAAATACTTCAGAGTGCTTAAAACCGGATTGGGAGCTGTTTGCCCTAAGCCGCAGAGTGCGGTGTTTTTAATTTGAACTGCCAATTCTTCTAACAGTTCAATGTCCCCCTCGCGACCGTGACCTTCGGTGATTCGTTGTAAAATTTCTAACATCCGCTTGGTCCCAATTCGACAGGGAGTACACTTACCACAAGATTCATCTTGGACAAACTCTAAAAAATACCGAGCCAAGTCCACCATGCAGGTGTCTTCATCCATGACAATCAAGCCACCAGAACCCATAATAGCTCCTAATTCTTTCAATGAGTCATAATCAATTTTTACATTCAGGAATTCTTTGGGAATACACCCACCTGATGGTCCACCAATTTGGGCAGCTTTGAATTTTTTTCCGTCGCGTATTCCTCCTCCCAGATCATAAACAATTTCACCAAGAGTCATTCCCATTGGGATCTCTACTAATCCTGTATTGTTTATATCACCGGCAAGAGCAAATACTTTGGTTCCTTTACTATTTCCGGTTCCGATGGAAGCAAACCATTCCGGACCATTATTTATAATCGATGGAATGTTTGCCCAAGTTTCAACATTGTTGATGACCGTCGGTTTATTCCATAAACCACTTTGAGCCGGGAAGGGCGGTTTGGGTCTGGGCATCCCACGTCGGCCTTCAACCGACGCTATTAATGCGGTTTCTTCTCCACAAACAAAGGCTCCAGCTCCAATGCGAATCTCAACATCGAAGTCGAACCCACTATTCATAATGTTTTTTCCTAGGAGCCCTAACTCCCGAGCTTGGTCAATTGCAATGGAAAGACGTTCAATTGCCAGCGGGTATTCAGCACGTACATAAACGTAGCCTTGATTCGCACCAATTGAATATCCAGCAATTGCCATGGCTTCAAGAACTGAATGAGGATCGCCTTCTAAAATACTCCGATCCATAAACGCTCCGGGATCGCCTTCATCAGCATTACAAATAACATATTTTGGGGTAGCCTGGCTTTTTCTGGTAAATTCCCACTTCAATCCAGTTGGGAAACCAGCTCCTCCTCGCCCACGAAGTCCGGATTTTTTAATCATCTCGATAACTTCCTCGGGCGTCATGAACGATAAAACTTTCCCTAAAGCAAGATAACCATCTCGAGCAATGTATTCTTGGATATTTAGAGGATTGATAAAACCACAATTTCGCAAGGCAATCTTAACTTGCTTTTTAAAAAAATCAATTTCTTCAATAAACTTCTTTCGCTCATCTTCTGACCCTTGGAAAAGAAGCCGGTTGACTACTCTTCCTTTTAAAAGATGTTCTTCAACAATTTCCTGAGCATCTTCGGGAACTAACTTCTGATAAAAAACTCCTTCTGGATAGATGATCGCCAAAGGACCCATATTGCAGGGCCCAACACACCCGGTTTCCACCAATCGAACTTCATTTTCTAATCCATTTTTCTGGATTTCACGGATAAGTGCGTCTTTGACCAGCAATGCGCCTGAAGAAACACATGCCGCTCCAGCACATAGCAATATCTGGCTTCTTTCCATCTCAGCCATAATGTTTGTCCTCCTATTGAGTTCTATCGTTCAGTATGTACGACCCATTCTCCAACGATCTGACCGTTTACCACATGGGAAGAAATGATTTGTCGTGCTTTGTCTGGTGATAAATCCCCATAAAATACTTTCTCTCCACTTTTTTCTATGCTAATTAAGGGTTCCCGGTCACAGAGACCAATACACCCGGCTTGGGTTACAATGACATTTTTTAAATTTCTTTTGGAAATTTCATCTAAAAGTGAAGACATCACTTGACGAGCACCAGCAGCAATCCCACAAGTCCCCATGCAAACCACGATCTTTATATCAGCAGAGCCTTCCCGAAGTAAAGTATTTTTTTGAGCTTCTTCCTTAATCCTTTTTAAATCTTCAATACTGGTAATTTTCATCCCCCTACACTCCTTCCTGAATTTGGTTTTCATGATATTGTATCCACTCTTTGATTCCTTGAAGAACTGGAAAAATATCTTGTGGTCCCTGAAGACCTAACTCTTGAGACATTCTTTTGGTATTAAAAGACCAGCGGCAATTATCCCTGACATGTTCATATTCGATTTCAACTTCTGGATGAGAGGCAAAGAGTACCATAAGCGTTTCAGGGAGATTGCCGAGAGGCGGAAGATCAATGTGATTCCTTTGAAAGGTAGCTTGTATTGTTGTCCCTTTTCCAGGCCGGGAAACAATATCAAGTTTTCCACCACACATCGAAGCCAGTTGTTCTAAAAGAGGAATACCCATGCCCACTTTTTTGTTTTGACCGGTAAAGAAAGGATCTCTTACTCGAGCGAGGACCTCTTTATCCATTCCCTTCCCGTTATCTTGAATAGTGAGAATAAACTGATTTAAGCGGTTATCCTCAACGAGAGAAACGCTTATTTTGCTTGCATTGGCTCGTATGGAATTTTCCATAATATCAAGGATATGCAAGGCTAACTCTTTCATTATTGGTAGTTTTTAAGGATGTTGGTAATTTGAGAGGGATTGACACGTTTATGAACATCGTTGTCGATACGAACTACCGGAGCCAAACCACAAGCTCCTGCACATCTCATTACTTCTAAGGAATAAAGTCCATCTTCAGTGATTTCTCCAATATCTAAAGAAAGTTCCTTTTGAAGTTGAGTAAGAATTTCCTGCCCTCCTCGAACGTAGCAAGCAGTTCCAAGACAAACCTGGATAACGTGCTTTCCCCGAGGTTTCATGGAGAAAAAATGATAGAAAGTAACTACTCCATAGACTTCGCTCAGTGGTAAGTCAAGTTTTTTTGCTACTATTCTTAAAACTGGGGGAGGAAGATATCCAATAAGATTTTGGGCAGCATGAAGAGCCTGGATAAGCATACCAGATTTTCCCTGATAATCACCTAAGATTAGCTCCAGTTCACTCAGCTGCTCCGGAGATATTTCTAAAACATTTGCTTTTTCTGGTACTTCAGTTTGGGCCACGTGTTACCCTCCTTCGTATGGTATTCTGAAACATTCGGACAATATTATAAATCTTTTATTTAATTTTATCAAATAAACCGAGGTAAACTTTTATCTCTTAAAATCAGAATTGATCTTGGGTTTCAATATGCCTCAATCCTGACTTTCTATCCTGAAAATACCATCAAATGAATTCTTTAATCGGTCATCCTGAGACCTCGCTTTATGAGGGCGTGAGGATCTCATCTTTTATCTTTTCTTTCCTCTCCCCTGGT
>MWBQ01000083.1 GCA_002069605.1 Candidatus Atribacteria bacterium ADurb.Bin276 | reverse complement strand
GCAAAGAAATAATTATAAAATTCCGCTTAATTGAGAAAATTGGGAGGAAACCTTAGGATGATTTATGACATAATCTTTTTGAACAAAAAGATTTGGGTGATCTTTCTTTTTTTCGGATTTCTCAGTGTATCTATCGGATTGAATGGAATAAATCCATACAATATGGCATTGGCTAACCCGGAAAACGATACCAAAGTCACCTTTCATACCCTGAGGATTAATGATGAAGAAATGGACTATTCAGCTACAGTTGGATCTATCCCAATTATTGATCAAAAAAGCCAGAACGAACAAGCCAGAATTTATTATATTACTTATAACCGACAAGGAATTGAAAATTTTGAAAAACGCGCTATTACTTTTGCATTTAATGGAGGACCGGGAGCGGCATCAATGATGCTTCATTTGGGAGTTTTGGGGCCACGGGTAGTGGAAAAAAGTAAAGATGGAACCAGATTAATGCCACCACCTTTTCGATTGGTTGATAATCCTAATACTCTATTAGATATCACCGACCTGGTTTTTATTGATCCAATTGGCACTGGGTATAGCCGAATGACCGGAGGAGCTGATCCAACTCAATATTGGGGAGTCAGTGAAGATGTTCGGTGTATTGCACAATTTATCCAATCCTACTTGAATCATAATGGCCGGAGTACGTCACCGGTAATTATCGCTGGAGAAAGTTATGGTGGAGTACGAGGCTCAGGATTAGCCAAAGTTCTTCAAGATATTGGAGTTTATCCCTCAGGATTGATATTTATATCACCGGTTTTTGATTTAGGAACAATTCAATGGAGTTCATTAGACGATCGTGCTTTAGCGCTCACCATTCCTACTTATGCAGCCGCTGCCTGGTACCATAAAAAAATTAATCCAGATTACCAGGGAGATTTAGATTCGGTGTTACAAGAAGTCAGAGCTTGGGTTGAAAATCATTATTTAAAAGCACTCTGGAGGGGAAATGCCTTGAGCGAAGAGGAAAGAGATAAAATAGTTGAGAAGCTAAGTCAATATACTGGCATTGCTGAGGATTTCATTCGAGAAAAGAATTTAAGAGTTTATGAAGATGATTTTGCTTCTGAATTACTCAATGATAAGGGTTTAGCGTTAGGAATTTACGACGCAAGGGTTACAATTCCCGGGACTTATGTCGATGAAGACGATCCCAGTTACTTTCTGATAGGAGGTCCTTTTAAGTCTTGCTTGGCCAATTATCTCAAAAACGATCTTCAATTCGAAAGCAACCTTTCCTATCTTTCTGGTTCAGCAGAAGTATATGAAAAATGGAATTGGGAATCAGGTCGTCCGGCTCCTAAGTACGAGGGAACGGTAAGCCTAGGATATCCGAATCAAAATGAAGAATTGTCAAAAGCCTTACGTCGTTCTGATTTTCTCAAAGTGTTTATTGCCAGTGGAGTGTATGATTTGGAATGTCCTTATGATTCCGTTCTTTACAGTATAAACCATCTGGACTTGCCAGCGGAACGAAGAAATAATATTACTCTTCAAATTTATCCAGGAGGTCATATGCTCTATACCAATCCTGAAGCCCTTGCCCAATTAAAAAAGGATTTAGAAGAATTTTATCAAGATATTCTTGGAGAGTGATTTTTAATGGTGCTGAAAAATGGGGTGAAGCCCTCTGAGAAAATTAAAATCTATACCTTGGTTGATAACACAGCCGGGTATGGTTTTCAGGGAGAATGGGGGCTTAGTTTTTACATAGAAGTTCATGGACATAAAATTCTATTTGATACCGGAATGACCTCGCTGGCTTCCGAAAATGCTCGACTAGCAAAAATCGACCTTTCATCGATCGATACTTTGGTTCTAAGTCATGGGCATAATGACCATACAGGAGGGTTGGCTCATTTCTTAAAATATATTGGGGATGTTCCAATTATTGCCCACCCGGATATTTGGACCAAAAAATATGTCCAAGAAAACCAAAATTCTTTAGATTATATTGGAATTCCAGCTTGTCGAGAAGAATTGGAAAGCAAGGGAGCACAATTTCATCTAACCACAAAAACTTTTAAAATTTGTCAATCTATTATAACGACCGGCGAAATAGAGTTAAACAATTCTTATGAAAAAATTGATAGTGATTTGTTGGTGAAAACTGCTGGAGAATTTTCTCCTGATTCAATGATGGATGATGTGTCTTTAATTATCCAAACCGAAAGAGGTTTGGTGGTTGTCACTGGTTGTGCCCATCGGGGAATTGTGAATACACTCCAGCATGCTCAAAGAATTACCGGGGATCAGCGAATTTTATACGTTATTGGAGGGTTCCATCTTTACCAAGCCTCTCATGAGCGATTGGATTGGACGATTCAAACCCTGTTTACTATGGGTGTCCAAAAAGTGAGTCCTTGTCATTGTACTGGATTCCAAGCTATGGCTCAGATTTATCAAAATATGCCGAAATATTATCAACCGATTTACGCTGGATCAGTTATTGAAATTGAAACTTAGCTTGGAATCCAGTGAGTATTGATCGCTGATTTTCAGTGTGCAGCGACGTAGCAAACTCATCCACTCACTTTGTCATTCTAAGGAGCGTATTGTGCGACGTGAGAATCTCATCCTTTTCAGTTTTATAATTCCACGATTCCCCAGTTCAACAGCATTAAAAGATGAGATCCTCACGCAGGAAAGCACCAATCCAGATGACGAATTAAAGTCACACCCTCCTCAATGGGGGAATGAATTCAACAATTCCCCTCCTTGGAGGGGTGCCGCTTGCGGCGGGGAGGGTGCCTTTCAGTTTCTCAAAGCTCAGCACATCGAGCAAAATCCGGATACTTTTCTAAGGGCAAAATGAGAAGTCTCAGTTAGAAAACAATTAAAGGCA
>MWBQ01000082.1 GCA_002069605.1 Candidatus Atribacteria bacterium ADurb.Bin276 | reverse complement strand
GCGTAGAGAATGATCCAGATAAGACCAACTATCCCCATCGAAGGAGTAAATGGAGGTTTTTTTAAAGTTTCATACCAAGTTGAAATAGATTTGGCTGTATACCAACTCGCAACAAAAACCACACTTTGACAAATTACAATACTGATTATGAGTTTCCAAACTTGGAATTCAGTTGTTTTCCTTTGGTTTCTGAAATCTTTTATACTCTGGATTTGCTCAATTCGATACTGTCTCATCGTATCACTACCACCTCGGTTTCCAGATTGGCCTGGCAGAAAAAACCAAAGAAATGGTATCCTTGATTAGCTATTTCAAAAAAACCAGAACATGAATATAATTTAAATATATTGTATCAAATAATACCATTTTTCTCTCCTATTATAAAAAGAGTACTTTTTAATTAATATTTTACAAGAAAAGAATACAAAATTAATTTCTTTTTGTCATTATTTTTTATTTGGTAGATTATTCTGGTGTCACTTGGTGGTATGAAGGCCTATCCTGAAAATACCGGAATGGGTGAAAAGTGATCAAACCAAAAAGATAAAGGCACACCCCCCTTAAATCCCCCCTCAATGGGGGAATATATTTAAAAATTCCCCTCCTTGGAGGGGTGTCGCTTTGCGGCGGGGAGGGTGTCTTTAATCTGTCATCCAGATTGGTGTTTTTCCGCGTGAGGATCTCAACTGCTCAATCCGCCATTGTGAAGAGTTCAACCTTCCTTTTGGTCGAACGACGTGGCAATCTCTTATAGAAAAATATCTTTTATAATATAATTAAAAAATGAGGTCCTCGCACCCTCGAAAAGTAAGGACTCAGGATGATGAATCAATATAATTTCTTGATCTTCCATTGATTGGAAAAGGTCAGGATGAAGATAAAATGACTATTCATCACCATTCCTAAGGATAGGAGAATGTCTCATGAATCAAAACCAACAAAAAATATCACTGGTAGGAGTTGGAAGAGTCGGATCAATGCTGGCATTAACCATTCTCATTAAGGGTTTAGCCAAAGAAATGGTTTTAGTTGGTGAAAACAACCATCAAGCTCAAGGTGAAGCTTATGACCTTATTCACGCCAGTTCTTTTGCCCATCCCATGAAAATCTATGCCGGACCGATTGAAGCAACCAGCCATTCGGATATCATCGTCGTTTCAGCATCAGTTCCTATGACCAACATGAAAAACCGTTTAGATTTGGGTACTGGTAATGCTACTCTTTTTCGGAATCTCATCCCTCAACTTTCCCAACTCAGCCCTGAAGCAATTTTCATAATCATAACTAATCCAGTGGATATCATGACCTATTACACCATACGTTTATCGAATTTTCCTCCTTCCCGAGTCATAGGAACCGGCACTTTGATCGATAGTGGGCGCTTCCGTTCCTTGCTTGGGCTATATAGCGGCATCCACCCCGAGGACATTCATGCTTACATTTTAGGTGAGCACGGTGAAAGTGAATTCCCGGTTCTGAGCCTGGCTGATTTTGGTGGAATGGGAATGGAGAATTCTTTACCTGTCTGTCGGAAAACCTGTCCACTGAAAAACCTTGCCGAAGTTTTTGAAGAAGCTAAAGATGGAGGAATGTTAGTTTATCGACATAAAGGATACACCAATCATGCTATCGCCCTGGCAACCTGTACGTTGATCGAAGCCATATTTAAAGATTCAGGTCGAATCCTCCCGGTTAGCACCTTGATTGATGGCTATTTAGGAGTAACTGACATGTGTTTATCAATGCCGGTTGTTTTGGGTCAAGAAGGAATTTTAAAAATCATCGAATTAAATATGAACGAACAAGAACAAACTGCCTTTCGCTCTTCGGCAGCCGTACTTAAAAAAGCCGCAAAAGAAATGGGAATTGAATAAAAGTATAGCAATGGGAAGAATACTAAAAGAACAATAGGAACATCACTCTTTAAATCTCTCGATGCTGTCGGCGTATGAAATAGAAATGAATACGGACTGAACCAGCTCGTCGTTCTTCTCGAAACCGATCGGTGAGCTGTCGGATAAAATAACCTGATAGTAAATCGAAAGTAGTTTTTCCCATAAAATGATATTTATTAAAAACCCTTCAGGGAGTTAACAACTTATTGCTTTACTCTTCTTTTAATTTAAATTGATAATCCCCTGATCCAATCTGGATAATTATTCTATCTTCATTTTCCTTAGCATAATCAATTCCCTCTTTTTGAGAAACCAGGGTTCCCTTTTGCCAAATATTCTCTCCTCCTTCTTCAATAACTATATTTTTCCAGCCCATCTTAGGAAGCTGAACCTCGGCTTGGCTATTTGCTGGTATTGATACCTGTAGGAAGAAAGAATTAACATCTTTCCTCCAAGCGGAGGAAATAAGACCTCGAAAAGTTTCCAGGGAAGCACTGGCAAAATTTAGATCTTTGACTGGATAAGGTTTAATAATAATTTTTCTCCAGCCTGGAAAATGAGGATCTACCTGAATACCTACTAAATATTTATAGAACCAGGCATCAACCGTTCCTAGCATAATATGATTTTGAGAGTTCATACCTTCTTCGGCAAGACTCTCCCATCGCTCCCAAAGAGTGGTTGCTCCTTCTCTTATCATATATCCCCAACTGGGATAAGTGGCCTGAGTAACTAACTTGAAAGCTAAATCAACTTCTCCATTTTCAGTTAAAACATCTAAGATGTATTTTGTTCCAATAATCCCGGTGTTAAGGTGGTTACCATGAACGACTACAATGTCATC
>MWBQ01000081.1 GCA_002069605.1 Candidatus Atribacteria bacterium ADurb.Bin276 | reverse complement strand
GTTATTGCTGCTGCAAAAATAGCTCAAGCCGATCAGTTTATCAGTCAATTTCCTGAGGGTTATGATACGTCGATTAGTCAAGGAGGAACAAACCTCTCTGGTGGTCAAAAACAGCGGGTTGCCATTGCGCGGGCTATTATAAAAAAGCCGCTCATTTTAATACTGGACGATAGCACCAGCGCTGTAGATTTGGCAACAGAAAAAAAGATTCTTTCGGCTTTAAAGGAGACTCTGGTTGACACTACAATTTTTATTGTAGCCCAGAGGATTAGCACCGTTTTAGATGCTGATTGTATTTTACTTTTGGACAATGGGCGGATTGTTGGTCAAGGAAATCATTCCCAGCTCATGAAGAACAATTCTATCTATCAAGAGATATATCAGTCTCAATTGGGAGAAGGGGTGACAATATATGATTGATCCGAGAGCTTCAAAGTCAGGATTTTATTCTGGATCTCGGCAACCAGGTCGCCCCATGGGTGGAATTGGAGGACATGGTCCTCATCAAATGCCGGGACCGATTTCAAAACCAAAAGATACTCGAAAAACAGTAAAACAGTTATGGGTTTATTTAAAAGACCATCGTGGAACCCTGCTTTTATATTTATCTCGGTGTTGTTATCTTCAATTTTAAATTTAGTAGGACCTTATTTCATTGGAAAAGCTATCGATGATTATATAATCCCCGGTGATTTTAATGGTTTGATGAGAATGGCTTTGATGCTGATTAGTATTTATATCTTGGTTTCACTTTTTACCTATATTCAAAACCGTCTTATGATTCAGGTTGCACAAAAAACAGTATTTCACTTGAGAGAGGATTTGTTTTCCCGATTACAATATCTTCCAATAAAATATTTTGATCAACACCTGCACGGAGATTTAATGAGCCGTTTAACCAATGATATTGACTTGATCAGCAATGCTCTCAGTTCAAGTATTGTACAAGTTTTTACCAGCATTATTACCCTGATTGGAACGGTTATTATGATGCTCTGGCTCAGTCCACTCCTAACCGCAGTGAGTCTAACTGTTATTCCCTTGGTGTTTTTGTTCACACGAATGATCGCTAGCCGAACTCGTGAATCCTTTCTTCGACAACAGTCACAATTGGGCGATTTGAATGGTTTAATAGAAGAGAATATTTCTGGGCAGAAGGTTGTAAAAATCTTCAATCGAGAAAAGCAAGAGATTGAGGAATTTGAAAAACAAAACACTGCTTTAAAAGGAATAGCAATACGTGCTCAAATTTATTCGGGTATTCTCCCTCCATTAATGAATTTGTTAAATAACTTCGGTTTCGCCGTTGTAGCAGGTGTGGGTGGTTATATGGCAATTCGTCAAATCATAACCATAGGTGTTATTGCCAGTTTTATAACTTATTCACGTCATTTTGCTCGTCCTTTGAATGAATTAGCCAATCAGTTCAATATAATTCAGTCGGGACTATCCAGTGCTGAGCGAGTTTTTGATGTTATGAATGAGCCACCCGAAACAGCTGATTCGCCTGATGTTGCTGAGACTTGGGATATTAGGGGAGAGGTTGAATTTCGAGAGGTGAGCTTTAGTTATAAACCTGAAGAACCAGTTTTAAAAAACATTAGTTTTCATATTTTTCCCGGGCAAACCGTTGCTATAGTCGGACCAACTGGTGCGGGAAAAACGACCATAGTTAATCTTTTAACTCGTTTTTATGATGTCGAATCTGGAAAAATCTTCATTGATGGAATTGATATTCGTGATATCAAACGATCAGCCTTGCGATCGCTACTGGGTATTGTTTTACAGGACACTTATCTTTTTGCCGAATCAGTTCGGGACAACATTCGTTATGGACGTCTTGATGCTTCGGATCAAGAAATTCAAGATGTGGCACGCCTAGCTAATGCTGAACAGTTTATTCGACATTTACCAAACGGTTATGATACTATCCTCACTGAAGATGGGAGCGATCTCAGTCAGGGGCAAAGACAACTTATTGCCATATCCCGGGTATTGCTGGCGAATCCTTCAATTTTGATTTTGGATGAGGCAACCAGTAGCATTGATACCCGAACGGAAAAATACGTTCAGAAAGCTATGCTTAATCTTATGAAGGGAAGAACCAGCTTGGTGATCGCTCATCGATTAAGCACCATTCGCAATGCCGATCTGATTTTAGTTATCAACCAAGGTGAAATTGTTGAACAGGGAAACCACCAACAGTTATTGGATAAAAAGGGTTTTTATTATAACCTATATATGAGTCAGTTTAACTCCAAATCCATCCAAACCTTGGAGGTTTAAATGGTTTTTATAGTAAGAATTCTTCTAAAGCATCACTTTTTGTTTATGGTATGTTTAAAATATGATATAGTTTGTTTTCATCAATAAATTATTCAGGGAATGATTGAGCTTTATAACATCTCTTAAAAAGGATATGAATAATTTTATAATTAAATCAATAATTGATATTATTTTTTTTGAAGGGACTTGCAATATTTTTAAAAATATGTATCATTTATTGGAGAAGCTTAATTTAAGGTTTTTTATGAAATCGTATTCATTCTAACCCTCATTCTAATTTCCCCCTCAGGGGAGGAGAGGGCTTAGGTTAAAATGAGCTAGGGGTGAGCTTGTTCTAACCTGAGCCTCTCCCATTAATTAAATCCAAGATTTATTTTATTATTCCTCAAATTCTTCTTAAAACTATTCCCTAATTGCAACTAAAACTTTTCTTCAATAGATTTACTGACCATGGGTTATATAAATATTGATTAATAAAAAAAGGTGGGTAGACTCTCAGGTTACAGTGTGGCTCCAGGTGAGGATGAAAAACCAAAGATTTGACTTGCCATGGCATGCCGCTACATTAATTAAAGAATGGGTACAATACATTGTGCTCCTACAATTTTATATTCTTTTGTAGGGGCTTGATTTATCATGCCCGTGGTTTTTCAGTATAGACTTATATACTACTTTGGTGGCACCAGCTGAGGATGAAAATTACTCATTCAGAAATGAATCTCTTCCTTTAGAAAAGGGGGTAAGGGGATTTGAATTTTTGGAAACCAATCGAATCCCTCTTAATCTCCCTTTGTCCAAAGGGTGAAAAACAAAAAAAAGATTGAGCTCATGAGATTGCCACGTCACTCTGTTCCTGGCAATCAGGCTGTGTCACAATTCCTTTCTTTCACCAAGAATAGATTGAAATTGGAGGACACAGTATATTTTTCTTCATTTTTTAGCTATCTATTCCCAATATTGCTATAAAATATTAGTATAAATGGGAGTAAATAATTTACAGAATAATTGTGACACAGTCTGAATGACGAGTCAATGTTCCTTTTCCCTTGATGGGAGAAGGTGAGGATGAGGGTAAAAGCACAGAATGAGATCCTGGTTAGTTGCTCAAAATGAGTTACCTATAAAAAATCGTTCTGGTATTTACAGAATAGAATTCCTTTGAATTAATACATTTCATGAAATGGACGATTATATCACTACATCATTTAGAAAATTATCATTTGGGAAAATTGTTGTTTTTATTCAAAACTCAGGATATTCGATAACTTTGAACCACTCGTTGGAAAGAAAGCGAATTAAAAAGGTTCGAATAACGGAATATCATAATTGTACGCAAATTTACTCACCATGCGTATTAATAAAATCATACTGGTTTAATTACTATTATCAAGTTTGTCATTTAAAAAAGGAGGGATATAAATTGCGGTATTTTAAGATTTTGATACCAATAATTATTCTTATTCTGGCAATTATTGTCGAAGGAGGATGCTTTCAAAAACCGATTTTTGCTCCAAACAAAACTACCATTAAAGGGCAAATTATAAGACAGGTTGTAAACAAACAGGATAAGACGATATCTGAGCAAAAGGTTGCTGGTGCGATTGTTCACATTATTGATCCGACATCCGGTTTAACCATTACTCAATCAAATTCCGACCAAGAGGGTTTATATTCTCTTCAGGTACCCCCAGGGGGTCCTTATGTTGTCCAAGCTGAAAAAGAAAATCTGCGAATTTCGAAGGTGACACCGGTTATGAGGTTGGGGGAAAGTAAAAGTATCCGGCTTATTGACGCTGAATCAACTGCCATTGCTTTATTGTATCAAGAGCTCAATAAGAGAGAACAGACTCCAGAGGATGTTGATTTGGAGCTCTATTCAAAGAATCAATACTTTTCCGATTTAGTCCATTCCATCGATGTTGCTTTGTTGAGCAACAAAAATCCGACAAAAAATCCAGCCGTCCAAAATTATATGTTATTAGTTCTTGCTCAAACTGGAATTGATGGACAATCACTTCGGGAAAAAACCGTTAAAGCTCAGTACGCATTGGTTGCTGATAAAAAAAGCGGATTTTCCTCCTTAAAACTCCGGTTTAACAATCGATCCACAGCTTATGCATTGGACTTTAGCGAGGACAGTGCTACCGCGGATACCAACATCACTCTTACCGTTCCCTATGGCACCGATGTTTCCAACTTAGTTGCTACCTTTACCACTTCAGAAGGAGCAGCTGTAACAGTTGGAAATGTAGTTCAGGAAAGTGGAGTGACTCCCAATGATTTCTCTCGACCGGTGGAATATGTGATCACCGCCCAGGATGGTGTTACCAAAAAAACCTATACTATTTCGGTAGTGATTGCTCCTAATACCGAGTGTGAAATCACCGAAATGAAATTTTCCTCTTTCGATTCTGAGATGATTGGGATGATTGCTGATAACAACATCACTCTTACTGTTCCTTATGGAACCAATATTTCCAACTTAGTTACGTCTTTTGCCACCTCGGAAGAAGCCACCGTAACAGTGGGAAACGTAGTTCAAGTGAGTGGAATAACTCCAAACGATTTTACCAATCCAGTTGAGTACTTAGTCACTGCCCAGGATGGTGTTACCAAAAAGACCTTTACAGTTACTGTAGAAATCGCTCCTAATACTGAATGCGAACTTATAAATTTTGGATTTATAGATCCCCCGGTTTCTGTTTCTGTACCCGAAACAAATGAATAATTCTTCAAGGTAACAATGATAATAAAAGGAATTTATTGGCACAAAACTGCTCATTCTGAATCACAACTGAAGGGTCGTGAGCAGTTTTGTGAAATTAATAAAGAATTTATTAATGGTTTTTACCTTTTTTAAAATTAAAAAATTGATTCGGGTTTTGTAATTATCAGGAGAGGCCTTGGTACCACATGTTGGTACCAGGTGAAAATGAAAATACGGTTTTATTGGCCTGTCATTCTTAGGAACGTATTTTTCGACGTGAGAATCTTATCTATTCCAATTCCACAACTTTTAAAAGATGAGATTCTCAAGGGGGAAGTCACTGCTCAAGATGATGTTGTTTTTAACTCAATGCTATTTTTTCAAAAGAAAAGATGTTTTAAGTTAATCTAAATAGAAACCAACCCTTCTAAGGAAGAGAATTTAAAATGAGTCAAGATAAATTTGAATTATCTAGCGAACGTATTCAATCACTCACCGATGGAATATTTGCCTTTGCAATGACACTATTGGTTATTAATATAGATCTCCCCAGTACGCCCCATAAAATAGATCCCGAACTTCTCGGGAAATACCTCTTCAGTTTATGGCCAGACTTTTTTCATTATGTTTTAAGTTTTATTCTATTATCACTTTTTTGGGTTGAACACCATCAACAGTTTTATTACATAAAGAAAATCAATCGTAAGGCACTTTGGATTAATATATTAAATCTCTTATTTGTTGCTTTGTTTCCATTTTCTACATCACTTATGGGAGACTACTCGAGCCAATCAATTGCAGCTGCTTTTTTTATATCCAACTTGCTGGTGATCAAAATATTTCTTTATCTAAACTGGGTTAACGCTATTTCTAATAAAGAATTAATTGTTTCTGATATAAACGAAGAAATCATTTTTGAAAAAAAATCACATCATCTTTTTTTCATTATCACGTCACTGATAGGTTTAGTTCTTGCCTTTATAATTCCGGAATGGAGCACCCTTCCTTTTGTTCTTACTTTTTTTCACCGTTCAATCCTAAAAAATAAGAAAAAACTTTATAATAAATAAAAACTATCCCTTAACGGCACCGGCGGTTAATCCTTCAACCAGGTATTTTTGAAGAATTAAAAAAACTATTAAAACCGGAAGGGTGGCAACGACACTGGCAGCCATCATATCCTCCCAGCGAACGTCAAATTCGCCTACAAAAGAGAGAACTATTCCGGGAGGAAGAGTCCGCATAGCATCTTGAGACATGAGGGTGAGGGAAAACATAAACTCATCCCAGGCAGAGAGAAATGCAAAAATGCCAATGGCAACAACTCCAGGAGATACTAAAGGAATGACCACTCGCCAAAGAGCACTCATCCGACTACAGCCATCGATCAAGGCAGCTTCTTCGAGTTCTAAGGGAATTTTATCAAAGAATCCTTTTATCATCCAGATGCAAAAAGGTAATGAGAAGCTGGTGTAGGCAATTATCAAACCAGTATAAGAATTTAAAAGTTTCAATCGCATAAACATGATATAAAAGGTAATTAAAAACATTGGGAGAGGAAACATCTGAGTGATAAGGATACTGGTAAAAATACTTTTCCTTCCTCGCCGATGGAAACGAGAAAGTGCATATCCGGAAAAAATTGCTAATAGGATACAGAATATTACAGTAGCACCGCAAACTATGAGGCTGTTTTTAAAATAAGTTAGGAAATTTACCCCTCCAGCTCCAGCTCGAGAAATAAAAATGCGTTGGTAGGCAGCAGCGGTTGGGTTGCGAGGAATCCAGCGGGGTGGTGTTTCAAAAAGATCGTGATGGTTTTTGAAAGAAGTCGATACCATCCAGGCTATTGGAAACAATACGGCTACGAGTAAAATGACGATGATTAGATACTGAGCGGTACTCGACAGGAGGCGGATGTTTCGGTAACGTGACATATCAATCACCTTCCCCGAATTTTAAGGTTTTAATATAGGATAAACTGAAAATCAACATAGCTACTAGAGATAAAGAACCCATAGCTGCTCCCATCCCCATATCATAATTCCGAAAAGCAGTTCGGTAGATCTGAATCCCCATGGTCGTTGTCTGATACACTGGGCCTCCCTTGGTAAGAATCCAGATGATAGTAAAGTTTTGGAATTCCCAAATGATTTCCAGGATGGTTACGATGATGATTATTTCCTTGAGACTTGGCAGAATTATATATCGAAGTCGCTGAAAAAAAGTCGCCCCATCAATGGTAGATGCTTCAAAGAGTTCTTTAGGAATAGTTTCAAGGCCGGCTAAAAGCATCAGCATAAAGAAGGGAAAATATTTCCAACTCGTGGCCAGAATTACCGAAGGTAACGCTAAGCTGGGATTAACCAGCCACGATTGGAATTGTATGATTAATCCCAGATCTTTAAGGAGGAAGTTTAAAATACCATACTGAGGATTGAAAATCCAAAGCCATAGCAAAGCTACAACAGTTGAGGGAATGACCCAAGGGAGAAGAAACAGGCTGCGAAAGAGACTCCGATTTCGAATCGGACCATAGAGCAGGAGAGCAATAAGGAAACCGAATAAAAAGGAAACCCCAGTAGAACCAAGACAATAGAGAAAGGTTCGATAAAGAGATATCCAGAATATTCGATTTCCAAACAACAGCATCCGAAAATTCTGTAGACCATTGAAAACCACCCCCCGTGCTGGATCGGTGAGCCGATAATAATGGAAACCCAGAATAATCCCATTAATCAGAGGATAGCCAATGGTTAAGATCAAAATGGTTGCCGACGGAAGTATTAAGAGGAAATAGAGCCTTTTATCGCTTCGTTTTTTCCCAATTGACATTTCTGTTCTTCTCCCTGATTATTTACATTGAAAGCTCAATATCGATCTGACGAACAGCTTCATCCAAGGCGCTTTGTACATCCCGACCCATCAAAACCACTTCTTGAACGGCTGCCATGACGATTTCTCCAACCCGACCCCAACGAGGTCCCCAACCGAGTGGCTTTTTCATGTACTCAGTCTGATTCAGTACCTGCCGGACGAAAGGATCGTCCTTGTATATCGGATCGTTGAGGAGTGAAATCCGGGTAGGCATGAGACCAGTATCTTGGTAGTAGGTTTTAGTGATTTCAGGGTCGCTGATGAGAAATTCCATGTATTTCCAGGCTGCTTCTTTATTTTTGCTATCTTTGGATAGGACTAACATGTGAGAACTTGGGTTTGAATATCCATAGGGAACATCGTTAGGAATGGCGGATCCCTTAGGAATAGGAGCCAGTGCCCAGTCTTTATCGAATTCTTCCTGACGAGGGTTTAGACCACGCAAAATCCCTCGAATCCAGGGTCCTTCCAGCATAAAGCCAAGCTTTTCCTGGGCAAAAATGACTCGAATTTCCCTGATGCCAAGACCGGGATCCATATATTTGTTCTTTACCAGGCTATTTACCCATTCCACGGCTTCGACTCCAGCAGCATTGTTGAGGATAATCTCTCCATCTGGATTAAATACCTCAGCTCCAAAGTTCCATAACCAGGGATGTAAATAATCGGCTGAGAATGAATCTTTGGACATATTCAGTTCTATCCCCAAAATGTCTTCTCCCAAACCGGATATGGCAGCAATGGCTTGATTGAAGTCATCCATGGTTGAAGGTGGTTGATCGGGATTGAACCCAGCTTTTTCCAAAAGGACCCGATTATAGCAGAGGAGATTGGGATTATCATTCCAAACTAAAGCATATTGATCTCCCTGAGCCTTTCCCAAATCGACCGAACTAGGGAAAAGATCTTTTAAAAGGTCTTCGGAAAAATATGCACTTAAGGGTTCCAAACCACCCATGGCTGCCAATTGTTCCAACCAGATGACATCGACGGTGGTAATATCCGGTGGATTCCCGGCAGCTATCATTATGGCTAATTGGTCAGGTGTTTCTTCATAAGGGAGAGGGACGGTTTCAATGTCAATATCAGGATTCATCTCTTCAAATTTTTTCTCCGCCTCCTGTAAAACGCTAATTCCCCCCGAAGTAACCTCCGCTGCCATCCAGCTATGAAAGCTCACCGTGGATTTCGCTAAAGCTGGAACAGCAAGAGTGAAACTGAGAATTAACATAACCAGGGCTAAAAACCATCGACTTTTATTCATGGCAATTCTCCTTTCTAAAAGGTTTTTTATAATCAATACCCTTTTCAATATTTATTCTTTATCCCTCCTTTCTTCAAAAGAATTGATAATTTGGTCCATTTTGTGAAGAATATTTTGGGATAGTGATTTTTTTGAAATACGGGCTAAATAAGTATCGATCTTTTGATGAGCGGATAAAACAACATCGGTCATTCCAGAATTCAGACAATTTTGATAATGATCCAAGATAGAAACCGAGCTTTTCCAAAATTGGCCGCTTCTCAAATGGGTGAGAGTAGAATTTTCAGTCAGGTAATTTCCTCGCTGACCAACTCGGCGGATTTCATCGAGAAATATCATCTCACGGTTCACTTCCATGCCTCTTAAAATTCGTTTGATCTGCCCTATGATTTCTGCATCAAGGATGAGCTGTTCCAGGCTTATGGTGAGACCAGTGGCAAACATTCCGGCATTGACGATTAAATGGTTACCGGCCAATGCTGAAACAAAAGCGCTGAGGGTTCTCTCCCAGGAGTTTTGCTCATCGTGAAAATGGGAATCAGAATTGGGAGCTGTAGTATGAGAAGGAATGCGGTAAAAAGCAGCCATTTGTGCACCGGCTATTCTTAAAATATGAGTTTCAGGAGTCCCGATTACTGCCATATTGGAGCGCATATCGTATGCAGTCCAGGAACTGGCATACATGACTGGGGTTTTTTCTCGAATCAGTTGAGAAAAGACAATGCCCGAGAGACACTCAGCATTATGCATGGTTAAAAGACCAGCAAGGGTATAGGGGGCGGAAGCTCCAGCAATTGGCTCGGGAAGAATGGCAAGAGGGATGCCGTTCGAACATACCTCATACAAAGCCTCAATCGTCCCTTTTTCCCAAAAAAGCGGGCTGGTTGGGGAAAGCTGACTAATCAAGAAAGGATGGTTCGAGACCTCTCGATTAATTGTTTTGGCCATTTGTATTATGGCTTGGTTGATAGTGGCACTTTCTGAGGAATAAAAGAGAGGTTTGGTTGAATTGTTGAGGGCAGCCTTGACGGCATAAAGAAGAGTAGATTCAGCCGGGGTATCCTGCGGCATAACCGGAATGCCAATTAGATCAATTTCATCTAGTTGGTCAGCTATACAGACAAATTTCTCAACATCCTCAACCAAAGAATCTCTTCGGTTGCCAGTTTGTTGATCAAGTAAAAAAACTGCGTTATGTCCACAGGCAAAAAGAGGGTCTCCTTGCCCAATTCTTTTCCAAGGTTGGTCATCCACCGAATAGAGTGCAAAAGAAGAAGGGACTTGTTGCAAGCAGGCGGTTGCTACTGATGAGGGTATCCGGACTACTCCAGAGTTATGATCGACTGGTAAGCCTTTCTCGGCCAGGAAATATCGAATAAAATCACTTAGAACCACCACACCTTCTTGCTCGAGTATTTCCAGTGTTGCTTCATGGATGAGGCGGATTTCTTCTTGAGACAATACTTCCATTTGATTCAATTTCAAGGTGTTTTTCCCTCCTTTTAATTGTTACTATTTATATCATAAATTTTACTTACACAATCTCGTCGATCCTGAAAATCCACGGGCATGATAAATCAGGCCCCTACCAAAGAATATAAAATTGTAGGGGCATAATGTATTGCGCCCGATTAATGTAACGACATGCCATGGCATGTCGAATCTTGGTTTTCATCCTTATCTGGTGTTGTAAAACAGCTTGAACGTCTAATCATATTTTACCTTAAATGGCTATCAGTTATTCATCAAGAAAATATTCCCGCAGTTTTTCTAATGATTTTTCATCAGGCAGAGTTGGCCAATATTCTAGTCCAAAATAGCCGTTGTAACCAGTTTCCTGTATAGCCAAAAATATATTTCGATAATCTAACTCACCATAAAAATGTTCATGACGTCCTGGTACACCGGCGGAATGAAAGTGACCAATCAGCTCAATATTTTCTTGAATGGTTGAAATGATGTTTCCTTCCATGATTTGCATATGGTAAATATCGTAGAGAACTTTGATTGAAGGACTATTAACTTGTCGAACGATTTCAAAACCAAGCGCTGTTGAATCTAAGAAATACCCTTTATGATCGACTTTTGAATTCAGAACTTCTAAGCAAACCACGATTTCGGCTTTTTCTGCCAGGCTGCTGACGGCTTTTAAGTTTTTTATAATTTGGTTCATTTGTAATTTTTTGTTTTGTCCGTCATCTTCTCCAGTAAGAACAATAACTCTTTTGGAACCAACCTGCTTCAGTAATTCGAGAGATTCTGAAAAGTGTTGCAGGTAGGAATTGGTGTCGGCGTGTAAACGGATATTTCCCCAGGGATCCTTCAGGGTACAGATACCAATTTTAAGACCGGTTTTTTGACAATAAGCGGTGATTGCTTTTAGATCTTTACCGGCTAAATCCCAAAATTCTACCGCATTGTAGCCGAGACTATGGATGGTTTGTATTTTTTCTAAATCAGTTTTCCCGTTAAATAGCGGTTCAAAACAGACTGAAATCTCCACCATATTAATTCCTCCTCGAGGATGAGTTGATTTGATTCAGGAGTGAGGGAATCTTAAGATTTTCCTCACTCCCAAAAAAGACCACTTTTATAATTCATTGATTCCAGAGCTGGGGGCTGTATCTTTTTAAAAAGGCGGAGGTTAACCCTTGATTATTTCCTGTTAATCGTCGGAAGTAATCATCGATAGCAAAAAAAAGTGTACACATGATTTCCTCATTTTTTCCCAGAGTAACGGTTTTCACCTGAGGTGAGAAAAGAACTGATCGTTGAAGTCTTTGAATTATCCTTTCTTGAAGAATTTCAGAAAATATTTCGGTTACCTTGCCTCCGAGAACTAAAAGGTCTGGGTTTAGAACCGCAACCAAATTAACTGCTATCCCCTCAGCTTTTTCTAAAATCGGTTTTAAAATTGCTTCACATTGAGAATCGCCCTTTAAAAAAGTTTTGTGCAAAATTAAAACTTCATCATTTTCTGATTGCCTTTGATATGTGGGAAAAGAGTTGGGACATTTTTCTCGAAAAACCTTAAGAATGCTATTTAAAGAGATTTCGCTTTCTAGGGGAGGAATATCATGAAGAGAAATGGGGTCTTTTTCATCAACTGGTCCACAAACCATATAACCGACTTCTCCAGCCGCTCCTTGTGATCCCCGATAGATTTTTCCATTAAGGAACAAACCAGCTCCAACTCCTCTTCCCAAATGCAGATAGACTAAATTGACATTTGGATCTTCGGAACTCAGTATCCCTTCACCAAATGCCATAGCGACTACCTTGTCAAAGACCAGCACCGGACAAAGAAATTCCCGAGAGAAAATTTCCCGAATTTTTGTTCCCTCCCATTCAAAAAGACTGGAAATTTTACCCATTTTATGGATCAGGTCCAATTCGGGATCGTAAATACCCGGGATTCCAATTCCCAAGGAAACCAGTTGTGACCAAGACTTATGGTTTCTGATTAGAAATTCATGGAGTATTTTTTTGAGAAATACCACTAACTCTGAAGGAGTAGGGTATTTTTTTGTAACTATATCTTCTTTGTAAAGCAGTTGACCGGAAAGATTCGATACGGCAAATTCGGTGGTATTCCCGGGAACTAAACCTGCTACCAATTTGTTATCGGGAACAAATGAAAGAAGGATTGGTTTTCGACCGCCTCGAGAGACACCCTCAGAATCCTCACAAACTATTCCTTCTTTTAAACATTCTCTAATAATATGAGAAACAACTGCCGGGCTAACTGCAGCCTTTTGAGCGAGCTCAGCCCGGCTCAGTAACGAATGGTTTAATAATAAGCCCAGGATTTTTTCCCGGTTTAAAAGCTTCATGTCACGATGTTTCAAAGGATTGCCTCACAAAAATGAATTAAGGAAAAATTGTATAAAATATCATAAGTAGGCACGAGCAACTTTTCGAATCGCTTCTACGGTGAGGTCGCAATCTTCTTCACTCATTTGAGGCGGAATGTCAAGATGAACTGAACGATCCAATAGAGCCAAGGTTTGGGGACACATCTCTCGGTTGTAGTTGGGAACTGATCCTTTATGGTAGGGGCAGGTATAGGGACAACCTTCGGAGGTTGGAGTCCATTTATTCAT
This sequence comes from Candidatus Atribacteria bacterium ADurb.Bin276, assembly GCA_002069605.1. Classification (NCBI taxonomy): domain Bacteria; kingdom Pseudomonadati; phylum Atribacterota; class Atribacteria; order Atribacterales; family Atribacteraceae; genus Atribacter; species Candidatus Atribacter allofermentans. Next base: position 18,460 of record MWBQ01000081.1, on the reverse strand, counting down.
GATCATTTCCCAGTGAGAATATATGTGCCAGTCGGGTATTCCTTTATTAAAAATTGAACTGGCTTCTACACCTTCAGCCTTTAAGGCAGAGGCAAACTTTTCGGCTAATTGTCCGTTTTCCAAAAAGAAAACCAAAGAAATCCCAGTATCTCCAGCCGGGTCATGAAGGTGTCTCAACTCGATTCCTGGGATATCACTGATCCCATTTTTAATTCTGGATTTGTTTTTACGCATTCTGTTGAGAATGCCGTCAAGTTTGTGAAGTTGGGCAAGCATAACCGCTCCGATGAGTTCGGACATTCGGAAATTGACTCCAGGGAAGAGCTCTCCCTGGTAACGAGCCGATACGAATCGCTTGGCTGGGCCACCCGGTCGCCAGCAAGCAGCAGTATCGTGGTAGGCTTGGGCACGATCGAAGTAGAGGTCACTATCGGTTGTAATCATGCCACCTTCACCGGCAGTGATAATCTTATGAAACTGGAAACTAAAGGTGTTACAATCGCCAAGGCTCCCTAAATACTTGCCCTTATAGCTTCCTCCACAAGCTTGGGCAACATCTTCAATGACTTTAAGGTTGTGTTTTTTTGCGATTGAGAGGATTCGATCCATATTGCAGGGAACACCGCGCATGTGTACGGGGATTACTGCCTTGGTTTGTGGTGTAATTTTCTTTTCCAAATCTATTGGATCAATAGTAAGTGAATTGTCTACTTCAGCAATAACCGGAATTGCTTTTGCTGCTAATATTGCCGCACAGGAGGCAAAGAAAGTATATCCCGGGACGATTACTTCATCACCAGGACCAACACCGACTGCTACAAGAGCGGTGATTAAAGCTGAGGTGCAAGAATTTACCGCTAATGAGTGTTTGATTCCTATTTTACCAGAAAACTCTTCTTCGAGCATTTTGACTCGAGATGGGTATTCTCCTGGTCCGTAATAACGGAAAAGATATTTATTATCCAGAACTTCCAATACGGCTTGCTTTTCTTCTTCTCCGATTTCTAAACCGCCGGGAAACATGGGTATGGCCGGAGTAGTTTTAATTGGTTTTCCACCTTCAATGGCCAGTTTTTCTTTATCTAAGTTAGGCGACATAGATCTTCCCTCCTATCTTAACTTCGTTTTTATTATAAAAAAATAAAGTTTAAAGTCAACCAACCAATCAGTTATTTTCAAAAATCTTAAGAATAAAAACCAGAAATTTCCATGTTTTTAAGCCTTGGTTAAAATAATTTCTTAAACATTAGATTATAGAATAGAGCGGGAGGGTATTACCTCATCTAGATTTTAAATTTTTATCAAAGTTTGGGTGGGAGTTTGAAAATTGTCAGGATTCATTTATCATATTTTATAAGGTCCTATTTGTAGAAAATAAGGAGGAATTATCTTGAAAACCAGAAATTTTCTATTATTGATTGTATTTTGTTTTTCTTTGATTTTAATTTTTGCTGGTTGCCTAAACAAATCCGCAGAACCGACACCCTCACCCTCACCAACAGCTCCTCTTAATCCAAAAATTACATCAATATCTCCGGATTCGGGTCCCTCTGGAACGAAAATAACTCTTTTGGGATCAGACTTTGGAGCAGTACAGGGGTCAAGTCAATTAGTGTTTAAAAGAGGTGATAATAAAACTTTTGAAGGCGAAATCATTACCTGGTCGGATTTGAATATTTATGCTCGGGTTCCTCAACTCATGAAGGATACTTATAAAGTCTATGTTATAGTTAATGAGGTATTAAGCAATCAGGTGGATTATGAATTAAAGCCAGTAGGTTCAGGGACAACCTGTACTCAGTGTGGTCAATAATAAGCTATCGAGAAGTAAATTAAAAAGGAGGAAGTGGTGAAAGGCAAAGTCATAAAAAGGGGTCAAGGTAAAATAATTATGGAAGGAGACGAATGTACTGAGATTTATGCTTTTACCGATAAAATTGCTTTTTCAATAAGCACTCTCCTTCCCGGTCAACGTGCCTGTTTAGATCCCGGGCATAAAAATGCCGATGAAATCTGTTACGTGATTCAAGGGAAAATTGTGATTCACTTTCCTGATGAAGAGGAATATTATTTACTGGAAACTGGTGATGCGCTCTTGATTCCACCGGGAGTATCTCATTATTCCATCAATGTAGGAGAAGAAAAATCGATTACAGCCTGGGCTGGAGCCGGACCAGATATGGAACATTTTATAACCAAAGCAGAGTCATAAATCTGAGGAAAAGAGTTCAGATTTATGACTCAGATTATCATTGACAATAAAAATTTGGTATGTTAATTTCATTTTATTACCTGCAACGTCGATCAAGGATTGTTGCAAAAAGGGAGGAAAAATATGCGGAATTTAACTCGAGTATTTGTAGTAGTCATGCTGGTCTTATTAGCTCTAAGCACCACTGTGTTAGCCCAGGAGAAGTTTGAAATCGTTATGGTTGCAAAGCATGAAGGAATTTCCTGGTTTGACGATATGCGTACTGGTGTTGAAGAGTTTGGTAAGGATCATGAGGATGTTACTTCATACCAGATTGCCCCAGAAGGCGGAGACCCTGCCAAACAGGTTCAGATGGTTGAAGACCTCATTGCCAAGGGTGTTGATGCTATCCTGGTAGTTCCTAACGATCCAAAATCAATGATTCCGGTTATCAAAAAAGCCAAAGATGCTGGTATTATTGTGATCAGCCATGAAGCAGAAGAACTGAAAGGAATTGTTGATTATGATATGGAAGCTTTCCGGAATGAAGATTTTGGCGTTTTGATGTTTGAAAGCCTTGCTCGAGAGATGAACTACGAAGGCGAATATGTCGGTATGGTCGGTGCCTTGACTATGCAGACCCACATGCAATGGTTTCAGGCTGGACACGATTACGCAGCAGAGAAATATCCTAATATGAAATTCATCCTTCAAGAACCGGTTGAAGATTTCAATACTGAACAAACTGCCTATAATAAAGCTCGAGAACTCCTTCGTACTTACCCCAACATCAAAGGAATGTTTGGATGTTCCGCTTCATCAACTATCATGCAAGCCCAAGCTGTTGAGGAACGTGGTTTGCAGGAACAGGTAGCTGTAGTTGGATTAACCCTTCCATCTATGAGTAAAACCTATTTGGAATCTGGTTCTCTTCGTCAAGCTCAATGTTGGCGACCGGCTGATGCAGGTTATGTATGTGCCATGATTGCTTATAAAATACTCAAAGGAGAACCGTTAGAAACTGGTATTAGCCTTGGTAAAGAAGGGTATGAGAGTGTGACCGTAGAAGATGGTATTATCTATGGTAATGCACCGCTGGTACTCACCAAGGAAAATGTAAATGATTTCCCCTTCTAATAGCTCCTTTTTTTAACAAAGAAAACTTATCTAAATCTATGCCCAGCATTTTAAAGGCTGGGCATAGATTTAGATAAGCCTCTTGAGGCGGAATAAACATGGGACCACAATTAATTTTAAAGTTGAGCAATATCAGTAAAACTTTTCCAGGTGTACAAGCTTTGAAGAACGTGGATATGGATGTACGCTACGGAGAAGTTCACTGTTTAGTGGGTGAAAATGGTTCGGGAAAGTCTACTTTAATCCGCATTATCTCCGGTGTTGAATCACCTGAAAGTGGAACAATAGAAATTAACGGGAATTCCTATAAAAAGCTTACTGTTCGACAGGCCATGCGTGAAGGAGTGCAGGTTATTTATCAGGACCTTTCCCTCTTTCCCGACCTCTCAGTAGGAGAAAACATTGCTTTTAATTGGCTGGTTGAAAATTCCCAATGGCTCATTAATCAAAAAGAATACCTTCAAAGGGCGAACGAAGAGCTTGAGCGTCTTGATTCCAAAATTGATATGAAGGAACAGGTGAGTAATTTATCAATGAGCCAAAAACAGATTGTGGCAATTGCTCGGGCATTGGTCTTAGATGCCAAATTGCTTATATTTGATGAGCCAACAACCGCTTTGACCAAAAAAGAAATTGATACACTTTTGAAAACCATCGAGGAATTAAAACAAAGGAATATTACCTCGATATTTGTCAGCCATAAATTAAACGAAGTATTTCGTATCGCTGATATCATTACTGTTTTACGGGATGGAGAGAAAATTGGTGATTTCGCTGCCAATGAATTAGATGAAAACAAATTGGCTTACTATATGACCGGACGGGAAATAATATATGAAACTTTTGATTCAGAAATAAAAAAAGGGAAACGAGTTATTGAATTACGGGAATTAACACGAAAGCCCCACTTCAGCAATGTCAATTTATCGGTCAATGAAGGCGAAATTGTTGGCATTACTGGACCCCTTGGTGCTGGGCGGACTGAGCTGGCTCTATCTCTTTTTGGTTTAAATCATCCGCAATCCGGTGAAATTTTATTCGAGGATAAACGGGTACATATTGGTAATCCAGCTAAGGCTCGTGAGCTTGGAATCACCTTATTGCCAGAAGATAGGCATAGTCAAGGACTCTTTAGAACCAAAACCATAACCGACAATTTAACCGCTGCAACCCTTGAACAGTTAAGGCGTTTTCTTATCATCGATCAAACCAGGGCAAAAGAGGAAAGCAATAAAGTATTTAATGATCTTCGCATCAAAGCTTCTTCTATGGATACGATTGTTGAGACATTGTCAGGCGGAAACCAACAGCGAGTAGTGTTGGGAAAATGGTTGGCGACTAATCCAAAATTATTTATCCTCGATAGTCCAACGGTTGGAATCGACGTTGGTTCAAAATCGGAAATTTATGAAATAATCCATGAATTAGCCCGAAACCGTATGGCGATTATAATGATTTCTGATGAAATTCCTGAAATATACCATAATTGTAATCGCATCATTGTCATGAGGGATGGGAAAATAACTGCAAATGTAAATACCAGTGATACCACCGAGGATGAATTGCGTAGCCTTGTGGAAGGAAGGGCCTAAGATGAACGGAAGAAGGTATACAATCGGAGATTTAATGAAACGACAAGAATCAGTGTTGTTTCTCATTCTGTTCGCTTATTGCGCATTTGTTAGTATAGTTAATCCAACATTTTTAGCTCTGGATAATATTTTTGATATTGTTAAAAGTAGTGCCGGAATGATGGTATTGGCCATGGGAGTATTGGTGGTGTTAGTTTCAGGTGGGATTGATGTATCTTTCACGGCCATGGCAATATTTAGTGGTTACATTACCATCCGAATTATGATTGCGTTTGGTATCGATAGTTTATTTTTGGCTTTTTTAGCATCGGCTTTTATTGGTTTATTTTTGGGTTTTTTAAACGGTATCATCGTTCATAAATTTAGGTTGCGACCTCTCATCGTTACCTTAGGGACACAAAATATTTTTATTGGTGCTTTATCGGTATTATTTGGAACTAAGTTCATTCCGGTTGGACAGATGCCGAAATCTATCGTTCGATTCGGTACCAACTCTTTATTATCAATACCTTTATCGAGTGGAGGAACGGCGAATCTCACCTTATTCCTCGTTCCAGTTGCCCTGGTGGTATTGGTAACCTGGTTTATTTTAAACCGAACTATGTTGGGAAAAAGCGTCTATGCTCTGGGGAGCAGTCCGGTTGCCGCCCAACGAGCTGGATTGAATATCGCTTCCATTCGCTATTTTGTTTATTCTTATATGGGAGTTTTAGCAGGAATAATGGGGATTATCTATGCAGCTGAAGTTCGATCGCTGAATCCGATTTCCTTAGTTGGCGAAGAACTTACGATTATTGCTGCAACAGTTCTGGGCGGTGCGAAGTTAACTGGAGGAAGAGGTACTGTTTTAGGAACATTTTTTGGAGTGCTCATCATTTCAGTTTTAAATACCACCTTAATCCTTATTGGTCTTTCGTCTTCCTGGAATAATTTCTTTGTTGGAATCATCATTCTCCTCAGTGTTGGAATAACAGCTTTTCGGAATAAAAAAGAGAGCGAGAAGAACCTGATCTTTCTGTGAGGAAAACACCAATGGTTAAAATATCCAAAGAAATGATCATCCTTTTTGTAATATTTGCGATTGTATTGGTTGGAATTGCAATTCTTTTGGGAGGAAGCTTCTATAACAGCCGTAATTTTGTATCGATGGGTTTTCAAATTCCTGAGTTCGGATTTTTAGCCTTAGCCATGTCCTTGGCAATGTTAACTGGTGGTATCGACTTATCCATTATTGGGAACATGAACCTTTCGGGAATATTAGCTGCCTTAATTCTTACCAACCAAAGCTTGCTTTCTACAGCCGGAACGACAGTGACGGTTGTATTGGCAATATTAGTAGCACTCTTATTTGGTTTAATTTGTGGTGCATTAAATGGAATTCTGATTGGATATATAAGAATACCTGCTATGTTGGCAACAATAGGTACCATGTTGTTTTATACTGGTGTTGGTATGGCAATTACCGGAGGACGAGGAGTGGTAGGCTTTCCAGAAATTTTTATGTTGTTTGGAAATTCTCGATTTTTAGGATTACCAATTCCTCTCCTTATTATGTTTATTATTTTTGCCTTGGTCGCCTTGGCTCTTGAACACACCGTATGGGGACGGAGTGTTTATTTGGTTGGAAATAACTATATAGCAGCGCTTTTTTCCGGTGTTCGAACCACTAAAACTATTATCCTGACTTACATGATTGGTGGGTTAATGTGTGGTTTTAGTGCCCTGATTCTTATTTCGAGAGTGAATTCAGCGCGGATTGGTTATGGTGATACCTATCTTCTTCAGGCTATTCTGGTTTCAGTAATGGGAGGAATTAATCCTGAGGGTGGTTCAGGGAAAGTGCTTGGAGTATTGCTGAGTATTTTAATCCTTCAATCTCTTTCCAGCTCTTTCACACTTTTTGCCATAACTCCCTATGCGAGGGGTTTAATCTATGGTTTGATGTTGTTGATCATCATGATTGTCAATTATGTATATGGAGAAGGATCCAAAAGATCGCTACGAAAAGCCAAAATAAAACAATAACAAAGAAATACCAAGTGGGATTCTACTGGTTTAGCAACCTTAAGTGTATTCGAGAAGTTATAAGGAGGAAACACCATGCAAGACGGAGAATTAATTCAAATTGGATATTTAGTAAAGGACTTAGAAGGTGCCGTAAAGTTTTATATGGAAACCATGAATGTTGGTCCCTGGGAAATATATACTTTTGCTCCTCCAGTGCTTCGTGAATCAATGGTGCGAGGAAAACCCTCCAATCATGAATTTCGCATTGCTTTAGCCTCACCAGGTCAGATTCAGGTTGAACTCATTCAACCCTTAACTGGTCGGAGTATTTATGATGAATATCTGGAACAAAAGGGAGAGGGATTACATCACGTCAAGTATTATTATAAGGATTGTCAAAAAGTAATTCAGGAATTTGAGAAAAAAGGAATTCCCGTTATTCAAAGTGGAAAGTTTGATGAAGACGAATATTATTACCTGGATACTTTAAAGCACTATGGAATGATTATTGAAATCGGGAACGGAGGAAAGATTAGACCTCCCGAAAGGATTATTTCAAAATAAATTGATTTAAATTTTTTTAAATGAAAAAGTAAAAAGATGAAATCCTCATAACTTCTGAATACGAAACCCCTGGATGACTCATCATCATAATTCCTTCTCCTTTGATGGGAGAAGGCGAGGATGGAAGTGTGATTATTACTCATTGCTATTCAATCATTAAGGGATTTATAGGATAAAAAAGGAGGAATTGTCATGAAAAAGAAAATAAAAAACCAGGTTTTTTGGGTGGGAAAAGTTGATTGGGAACTGAGGAAATTCCATGGAGATGAATTTTCCACTCATCATGGTTCTACCTATAACTCCTACTTGATTCAGGAAGAAAAAAACGTTCTGATTGATACGGTATGGATTCCATTTGCCGAAGAATTTGTTGAAAATTTGGCACAAGAGATTGATTTAAATAAGATAGATTATATCGTGGCCAATCATGGAGAAGTGGACCACAGTGGTGCTCTTCCTGCCCTCATGAAACACATTCCTAATGCTCCTATTTATTGTACCGCGAATGCCGTGAAATCATTGAAGGGTCAATACCATCAAGATTGGAATTTTCACGTGGTAAAAACCGGTGATAAAATAAGTATTGGTGGAGGGAAAGAGTTAGTTTTCGTTGAAATGCCAATGCTCCATTGGCCGGATAGCATGGCAACCTATATGACGGAGGATAATATTTTATTTAGTAATGACGCCTTTGGTCAGCATTTTGCAACTGACAAATTATATAACGATTTGGTAGATCAATGTGATTTGTTTAAAGAAGCAATCAAATACTACGCCAATATATTGACACCATTTAGTCAAATTCTGAAAAAAAAGTTGGAAGAAGTTCTTTCTTTGAATTTAACCATTGATATCATTGCTACTAGTCATGGGGTTATCTGGAGAGACAATCCCCTGCAGATTGTCGAGAAGTATTCCCAATGGGCAAATGATTATCAAGAAAATCAGATAACGATTATTTATGATACTATGTGGAATGGCACAAAAAAGCTTGCTGAGAAAATTGCCGAAGGAATTGAAATAGTTGATCCGGATGTTGAAGTGAAAGTATTTAATCTAACTAAGAGCGATCAGAATGATTTGATTACCGAAGTATTTAAATCCAAGAAAGTTGTTATCGGGTCACCCACGATTAATAATACTATTCTCCATTCCATCGCCGGTTTTATTCAATTAATGAAACAGATGAAATTTAAAGGAAAAAAGGCCACATCTTTCGGCTGTTATGGGTGGAGCGGGGAATCAACCAAAATTTTAAATGAAGCTTTAGCAAATGCCGGTTTTGAGGTTATTGAAGAAGGCTTTAGAAACCAATGGAATCCTGATGATGGGCGACAGATCGAAGCCATAGAATTTGGGAAAAAGATTGCCAAGGCATAAAAAGGAGTGGTAGTAATGGATAGTATTCAAATAATAGCTGCTGGACCTAAAAATGTTCCCTATTCCGGTGCATTGTACGCTGGAGATTTCATTTATGTATCGGGGCAAGTTCCTCTTAATGAATCAAAACAGGTTGTGGGAGAAGACATTGAAACTCAAACGACCTATACTCTCGAAAAAATTGAAGCCCTGCTGGCAAAAGCTGGAGCAAATTTAAATCATGTTGTGAAAACCACAGTTTTCTTGACTGATATGAAGAATTTTTCCAGAATGAATGAGGCCTACGATAAGAAATTCAAAGAAATCTATCCCTGCCGAAGTTGCATTGAAGTTAGTCAATTGCCAGCACCAGTTCAAATCGAGATCGAAGCGGTTGCTTATTTTCCAAAAAAATAAAAAAACATTTTAAAATACCCTCACCCCTGTTAGCTTGATTTTTACAAGGAGAGAATTGATTATGTTTGTTCCCTCAATCTAACCCGTTTCACTGGTGGATCAAGGTTAGATTGAGGGAATTCTTTATATTACCGATCCTTCTACCCTGATTAGATTAGTTTAATTAATTATCTCCTTCCAATTCCATTTTTAAAGAAAAAAATTGGAGGAGATCTTTAAGGGTAATGACTCCTATCAATTGATCATTTTCAACGACCATTAGACGGCTATTTCCGGTTCGGTTCATTAAAGATAACGCTTGAGTGGCATCAGTGTCGGGATGGATGGTGTTATCTATTGAACAAGACTTGGAAACTTCTCCAGCAGTTTGAGTGCTCCATTTTTCCTTAGGAATTACTTTAATGTCACGGGTGGTTAAACACCCAACTAATTTACTATTTCGTACAACCGGAAACATTTTATAATGGTAACGATAAATATAATCCTCAACGGCTTCTTTTAGAGTCATGGTATCAGGTATGGTAACCGGATCAGGTTTCATAAATCGACGAACAGTCTCTCCCTCCAGAGCTTTGGAAATCATTAATCTTTGCATCGATACCTGGGAAGCATTTTGAAGAAACATTCCTATTAGGAACAGCCAAATTCCTCCAACAAAAGAACCCCGGAAAATACTAAAAACACCAAGGAAAATAAGAGTAAAACCGAATATTTCTCCCATTCGTGAGGCTATTCGAGTCGCCCAACGCAAATCTTTTTTTCTCCACCAAAGTATGGAGCGCAGAATTCGACCACCATCCAAAGGAAAAGCAGGAATTAAGTTAAATCCGGCTAGAGCCCAATTAATAATCCCCAAGTATCCAAAAATACCAGTAATTCCCATTGATACTCCAAGTCTTTTTAGGATTAAATAGGTACTGTAGAAAATCATACCAAGAGCAATACTGGTTACCGGACCGGCTAATGCCATATAAAATTCGGTTTTTGCATTGGCTGGTTCCTCGGTCATTTCGGCGACACCACCAAACATAAACAGGGTAATACCCCGGATTGACAATCCGAAACGGCGGGCGACCAAGGAATGAAAAAGCTCATGAATGACAATCGAGACGAATAAACCGATTGCTCCGAATATCCCCATCCACCAGTAGGTTGTTGAAGGTAAACCTTGATAATATTGGGGAAACACTCCCAGTGATAACGACCATATCATAAGAAAAAGGACAATTATCCAACTGGGATCAATTTTTATTTCAAATCCTAATAATCTGATTATCGGCACCGATTTACCGAACATTTCAATCACCTCATTTAAAAAGGGGCTGATGATTATTAACTACTTTTATTTGTTCGCCGCAAGCAATAAAAGAGAAAAAAGCTAAAGTTTAAAAGGGATGTTGTTTTTAGATGTTTGCAGGAATTGTTTTTTGAGTGTTTTTTTGTGAAAATCCAAAATAGAGAATTACTTTTTTTACTAAACTATCCAATTAAACAAACAACCTAAATGCAACAATTATTCCTTTATCTTTTAGAAGATGGATTGAAGACATTTTTAATCCCTATGGGTAATTAAGACACTGGAATTAAAAGAAGCGCTCTCCTCAAGTTTTTTCATTTCTATTAATTATCCAACAAATACCTTTAAAACTTATTTTTTAGTTGTTATTAAAAATATATTCAGGATAGGCGAAAAGTGATACCATTAATAAAATATTAAATAAAAAAGAGGGGAAATTTGTATGAAAAAATGGAAGAAATGGTTGCTTATAATCGGTATTATAGTTGGTGTCTTTATTATCGGGATGTTTTATTATGCTATGGCTGGCATGCAAGAGATAAAAGAAATGGTGATAACTGATATTGATTTATCTCAAGTTAAGGACGGAGTATATACTGGTGAGTTTAAAGGAAATAGATGGTCTAACACTGTAGAGGTGTCAGTGGAAGGTCATAAAATAACTGAAGTAAAAATTCTTGATGATTTTGGGATCCCAATACCCGAAATTTCAAAAAAATTGATAGAGAGTATAAAAGAAAAGCAAAGTTTAAATGTTGATGCTATCTCCCAGGCAACTATCAACACTAAAGCTTATTTAAAGTCAATAGAAAACGCTCTCAAAAAAGGGATGGAATAGATCGGGCACAAATAAAGACCGAGGGGGGGAGCGAGGGGGAGAGGAAAAAAAGAGAAACGGTAGAAGGAAAAGATAGGAATGAAAACCTAAAGGTCTTTACAGGTAAGAAAGGAGGAGGGAAAGATTGAGAAACCAATAATAATGGTTTCAGAATTAACTAAGATATATCGAACTGGATCAGTTGAGGTCATTGCTCTAAAAGATGTAAGTTTCCAAGTTAATAAAGATGAATTTATTGCGATAATGGGACCATCTGGTTCAGGAAAATCAACCTTGATGTATATTCTTGGGTGTTTAGATCGAGCAACCAGAGGAAGTTATTATTTTGAAGGCCAAGAAGTATCCCGATTAAAAGAAAATACTTTAGCTATCATACGAAATAAAAAAATTGGATTCGTTTTTCAGACCTATAACCTACTACCTCGCCTCAATGCTTTTCAGAATGTTGAGCTCCCATTAATCTATGCTGGAATCTCCGGTTCACAAAGGAAAATAATTGTTAAAAATGCACTTATCCAAGTTGGGTTGGAAGACCGGATATTCCATCGACCAAATCAACTTTCAGGTGGGGAATCTCAACGGGTAGGCATTGCTCGAGCACTGGTAAATGACCCAACTATTCTATTGGCGGATGAACCGACTGGGAATCTCGATAGTAAATCAGGCGAAGAAGTGATGCAAATTTTTCAGAACTTGAACGATCAAGGGAAAATGATTATTTTAGTTACTCACGAAAGAGAAATCGCACAACATACTAAGCGAATCCTTCATTTTCTTGACGGTAAGTTGGTTGGGGATGAACCAGTCGAAAATCCACTCCGTGCTAGTGACCAATTAAAGCAGATATCAACATCTGTCTTATGTTAGGTAAAGAATATTCACGAAAACCTTATATCGATTATTCACAAACCCTAAAATAGTCATTCACAGCTTGATGAAAGAAAAGTATCTGGACCAAAATGGATGAAGAACAAGGAATCCGAATGGGCAGTTTTTTGTATTATCGGTTGGTTAGGAGTAAGGGTCTTTTGGTATGAGCCTTGAGCTGAAAAATAGGAATCCTGATGGTTTAAAAAGAAATACCACCCAAAGCCCGAAATAGATAGAAATACGATAATGCCAGCCATAAGCTGGTAACCACTTTTTTTATTCCAAAGAAGGAGGCCAATTATAGTCAAAAATGAAATCGGAAGAAACAGCAGCTGATTTTGAAAAAGGATGAAAGAGAGGATGATAACGCTAATCATCCAAAAAATTCTAACTTTACCTTGAAAAAAGATCAGTCCTAGAAAAGGATAAATGAACCAGAGTTTTGAAAAAAACACTGGTAGATTATAGGAAGATGAGATTAGAAATTCTGGGAGCATATATCTTAGGTTCAATGGAGAAGTATTGAGAAATAAAAAGGGATTACCGGAATAAACCCAATTAAAAAATAGGATAGCGGTAAGAAAAAAAACTGGAGGGAAAAGTGATACCAAGAAAAGGGAAGTTTTTCTTATAAGTGAGTCACGGAAAAAAAATAATTGGAAAATGGTCACCGGGATAATGACCCAAAGAAAGGATAATTGAGTTAAGGTTCCAATTCCAAGGCTTATCCCTGCTAGAAAGAAAAAATAAATTGACTGCGTTTCATTATATTGAACGATATTAACGATGGTAGTAGTGATAAAAAACGCCAACAAGAAAAATGAAGGCGAGGAAAGAGACAAAAGAAAAAAAGGAGAAGTTATAATCAAGAGGATAAAAATTGGTGGCAAGTTTTTTTGAATGATTATTTTGGAAAGTAGCCAGATAGTAAAGGTTCCAATAACCGGAGGAATGAGAGCAGGAAGATAACCGATCAAAGCAAAGAAAAAAGGTAAGAGAGGATAGGAAAGAAAGAGTAATTTAGGTTGTTCGGACTTAGAAGAAAAAAAGATTTGTGACTGATTGCTGTAAAAATCAACTTCTGACGTTATCAATCCTTTTTCTCGTGCTAAAAGAGTAAAGAAAAAAAAGAGAGAAAAACAGCATGTATAGAAAATAACGGCAGGAATGATTTTTTTATTCATCCTATTTTTCCTTGATCTGTAATCCATGAATAGTTTTTTCCCAGAAAAAGGGACGGGTAAAAAGTTGAAAGATGCCTTTCCAAGCAGCAATACTGGTAAGCCACCAATACAAAGGATTTAAGAGCGAATAAAAAATGAGCCTGTCTATTCCTCGTCTGAAAACTGCCAACATGCTCAGATAAATTCCTAAAAAGTTACCAACGATGAGGTTAAAAACCCCCAAGTATAAGATAGGGCCTGAAAAATAGCTTTGCAAAAATTCGCCCCGATTGAAAAGCCAAATAAAAAAGAGAATCCATAAAATAAGGGAAAATGCCTGTCCAAGCGTGGTTCCACCGATAAATACCTGGAGAGTAAACCATCCTTTCCAACCGGAATTCCTGACGACCTGAAAAGGATGGCGATTATGAACTAAAAAAGTTTGCAGATATCCTTTCAACCATCGCGAACGTTGACGAATCCAATTTTTTACCCGGCTATTGGCTTCTTCAAAAGTGGTAGAGGGAAGAATACCGACCCGATAGCCTCGATAGCTGGCTCTCATTCCTAAGTCAGCATCTTCAGTGACATTATACGGATCCCATCCTCCTAAATCTCGCAGAATCTTGGTACGGAAATGATTGGATGTTCCGCCAAGAGGTATGGGTAAATGGTTCAAATAAAGACCAGGAAGGAGGTAATCAAACCAGTAGGAATATTCCAGAGTGAATAAACGGGTGAGGATATTCTGTTCGGCATTATAAAAATTAAGAGCGTTTTGAAAACACATAATATCCGGTGGTGATGAACGAAAACAAGCCACCGCTTTTTTGAGCTGATCTCTTTCGGGGATATCTTCGGCGTCATAAATGGTGAGAAATTCACCTCGAGCAAAAGCCAGGCCAAAATTACAAGCTCGCGGTTTGGTCTTAGGCATTCCTTCGGGAACAATAACAAAGCGAACATTATAAGGCGGTTTTTCAGCTTTGCAGTGAATCAAAGTGTCTTGATCGTCTTCTTCGATAAGGAATATAACGTCGAGTTTTTCCGGAGGATAATCAAGGTTTTGAATAGCAGTTGTCAGTTGACGAATCACGTTTGGAGGTTCGTGGTAAAGAGGCAATAAAATGCTGTATGTGGGGAGATCGTTGGGACGAAGCTGAGGCTCATTTTTTTTAAATAATGAGCTATTTGTGTCGAGTTTTGCTCCGGAAGAGCTTAGTACAAACCGAAATATTACACTGATTGCATAAAAAAGATTAGCTAAACCCAATAAAATAAGGATGGTTAAGCGAGGGAGAGTAAAAACACCAATTAAGATAAGAGCACATAAAGCGCCTAAACTGATCCATTGAACGGGAGTAAAAACTCTCATAGCTGATTCCTCTGGAGAACGATAAAAAAGACCAGAGGTAGCTTCCTGTAAGAATTTATCTTTAAAAAAGATATGGGCTAGCCAATCCAACTCGTAGGGTGTAATTAATTTAATAATGAGCTTTTTTCCCGGAAATTTATCTTCTAAAAAATGTCGAAGCGATACATTGTTGGGATTGGGGGTCAAGATTTCTAATTCTTCATGATCGTAGCGGTAGGGAAAAAAGGAATATTGAAAAAAATCTTGGGAATTGAAAAACAAGAACAGCTTAGGGTCAATTTCTTGGGCGAGAAGATGGAGATTTTCACCGGTGTATTCAAAAGGACCTTGTTGGGTGATAACCTGATAGAGCTGTATTGGAGTTATAGAACCAAGAGAAATAAGAATTTCTCCCAAAAGACTTCCAGTTTCCTTTTGGAGTTCAAGAGCCTGAGCTAACTGTTCTTTGGTTATTAAATTTTTTTCAATTAATATTTCACCTATGGGTTTACTGGTCATTTTTTTATTGGGGGTTGAGTCATTCTTGGGTAAAAAGCCCCAAAAAAGATCCCAATCAGGATGAGAGAAAAAGTTAAGAGGTAAATTCGATAGCGTTGATAGAAATTTCCCTCTTTAATGCTTTCAAAGAATGAATGAAAATTGAGCCCACCTATTAGGATTTTAGAAGATTTTTGGACGAAATACTGGTTTTTCAAATAAAGGGTGTTCGATTTATATTGGTGATGATATAATTCCAAACTCTTCAAACCAAAACTGATAGTATTTATGGTAAAAATAAACAATACTACTAGAAAGAATGTTTTCATTTTTTCTTCCTCCATGATAGTTTATCGGACGAATGGTGAATTTTATTATATAACCGGGTTATGTTTTAACTATTATCAAGAAATGAGTCGATAGTTAGCTGGGAAGGATATAATATGATTATTCCTTCATGATGGTAAATGGAGATGATGATCATGCCAATTGCCCTTATAATGGCTGGTGGAAAAGGTGAGCGTCTCTGGCCGTTAAGTACCTCAAAAAAACCAAAACAATTTACAGCTTTAATGAACAAAACATTTTTTCAAATGACTGTTGACCGAGTTCTTCCTTTAGTGGGGGAGGATGGTATTTACGTGGTAACCCAGGAAAATTTTAAATCCGAAATCTTAAAGGAAGTTCCTTTTTTGTTAGAAAAAAATATCATATTTGAACCAGTTGGGAGAAATACTGCTCCCTGCATTGGATTAGGTGCACTCACAATAGCTCGTGAAAACCCCAACGAAGTCATGATTGTAATTCCGTCTGATCACCTGATTTTTGATGAAGAACGATTTCGTGAAATTATTAGTTTTGCTTGTGAAGTCGGGATGAAAGATTATCTGATTACTATAGGAATAGCGCCAACTGAAGCCCACACTGGTTACGGTTATATTCATTATGGGGATGAAAAATTTTGCAAACAAGATATAAAAGCCTGTCAGGTGCTTAGATTTATTGAGAAGCCGGATATTAAAAAAGCAAATTACTATTTTTCCAACCCTTCCTATCTCTGGAATAGTGGAATATTTATTTGGAAAGCTCAAACCATTTTAGAAGAAATAACAACCCATATGCCCGATCTTTTTCAGGGACTTAATATCATCCAACACTATTGGGGAACACCAGAACTAGAAACCATGAAATCTCAGGTATTCAATACACTTCCATCGATTTCCATCGATTACGGTATTATGGAGAAATCAGAGAGAGTATTAGTTATCCCAGCTTCTTTCCAGTGGAACGATATTGGTTCCTGGTTGGCATTAGAAAAAGTATTCTCTCAGGATAAATCAAAAAACCTATCCATTGGCCCCAATTTTAGCCTACAGAGTCAAAATAATATTATCTATTCCCAAAAACCAATTATAACCTTTGGAGTGGATGACCTGATTATTGTTGAAACTAAAAATGCTGTATTGGTGATGCCTAAAAACCATGACCAAAAGATTAAAGAATTAATACAGGAACTTAAAACCAGTGAACAGTTCAGGCATCTTACCTAACCTTTTTCATCTGTTTAAAAGCTAAATAATTTCACTCCGGTTAAAATCATCTTCAATCCGAATAATATCTTCTTCGGAGATACAATTGCCGTTTTGAACTTCAATTATTTCCAAAAGTTCATTACCTCGATTTTCTACTCGGTGAAACGTCTGCATGGGAATATAAGTGCTCTGATTCGGATCTAAAAAGAAGGTTTGATCTCCAACGGTGACCAATGCTTCTCCTTTGACTATCAACCAGTATTCATTGCGATGGTAGTGCATTTGTAGGCTTAAACGGTAACCAGGATAAACAACAATTTTTTTAACCTTGTAATGAGGTCCCTGATCGATAATGGCATAATATCCCCAGGGTTTTTCGATTTGAGCCGGTTCTTTTTGTGCCGAGTCTTCAGAAAATCCATTTTTATTTTTCAGGTTTACTTCATTTTCAAGACAAACTGATAAATTACTTTTTTCGTTTTCTTTTAGATAGATCGGAGTAGAAGATGTTGATTTTTTTTCAGTTATAAAGAGGCCATTTGATAAAAAGCGAGCAGTTTCAACCTCATCCGAGCTTTTTTTACTAAACTGTTGGCTTATATCACTCTTTGTAGTTGAAGATTTCCTATCTTTACGAACCATTTTATAAATCCTCCTATGGAAAACTTTCCTATGGAAATGGTTCGTATTTTACAAATCATCATTTCGTTTTTTAGGTGAGTTTCGGCGGCTCGACTGCCATAGCATATAAATGCTTTAGACTCTTAGCTTTGCGCCTTTTCCTTTAGGAAAGTTTGCCTTTTCAGGTACCCATTCTTTCTCAATATTATCGACAAAAAAGAAGTTTCCTTTAGAATAGAATTAATATATTTAATAAACTGGATATAAAAATTTACCAATGGAATCAGAAAATTTATCGAATAAATAGCCAGGCTACTTGGTAGCAGCAGATGAGGATGAAAATACTTATCTAAAAGAGTCAAAGTGAGGAGCGCATCGATACATCTAAAAAAACTACTTTCTACTATGTATATGATGAGATTTTCTTAATCGCTGACCAGCAAAAAATTCTAAAACTTCCTGCCAGGAATTACTTTCTTCAATGGTGATGGTATCTTTTTTTGCTTGATAATCAAATTTTTGAATAAAAGATTTAAGATTTTCATCAATATTTTTAAGACTTTTCAGGGTAAGCTCTTGGAGTTCAGATCGAATTGAAGAAGTAAGTTTTATTTCATTTTGATGGACTGTGCAAAAGAAGGTATATTCTCCCCAGATACTTTTAAAATCCTTCCACCGCTTTTGAAGGATATTTTCAAGATGATGTATTTTATCTTTCCAAATCTGGCAAAGTGGACAATGATTTATGACTGGATAATTTTCATTTTTTAAGGAGGTATTGAGTAGATCCTCATAAACAATGCTGATACCTAAAATTGATGGTCGAGCATCAAAAACCCTTCGTAAATGATCCTGGCAAAAGCCACCTTGGTTACGGAGTTTTTGACGAATTTCTGGATCAGTGACAAATTCATAAAATAATCCATCTAAAGATTGCTCTTCAAAGGTTTTTTTGTAACTGCAAATTGGACAACCACTTTCTGAGAAGAGTTCCAGCAAATCGTAATAAGTTTTATCCAT
>MWBQ01000080.1 GCA_002069605.1 Candidatus Atribacteria bacterium ADurb.Bin276 | reverse complement strand
TTCCAGTTGATGGGGGGTTTCATGCTTATTCGGGAGTCTGAGTTGATGAGTTCCCAGGAATTAATCCTTACGATTGATATCGGTACTTCCTCCTGCAAGGTTTGTCTTTTTGATTTATCTGGTGCTATTCGAGCTACCGCAAAAAGTGAGTACCCGACTTTATCTCCGCAGCCTTCCTTTGCCGAGCAAGATGTGTCAGCTATTTATTCAGGCATTGTTCAGTCGGTGAAAGCAGTATTGTCCAAGCACTCTCCTTCTCGAGTCATTGCCCTGGCTTGTGATACCATGCTGCATAGCACTCTGCTTCTCGATGAAGAAGGGGATCCTCTCTACCCTCTTTTAAACTGGATGGATACTCGCTGCCAAGATGAATTGAAGTCTCTCAATCAAGAATACCAAGAAAAGCGGTTCTACTTTCGCAACGGTGTTCCGCTTCACACCATTTACAACCTTCCCCGTCTTATCTGGTTTCGAAAACACTATCCATCATTCTTACAGTCGGCCTGGAAAATAGTCACTATTAAAGATTGGTTTTTGGGGAAAATCACCGGGGAGTGGTATTGTGATTATTCTACTGCTTCGGGAACCGGCCTTCTCAATCTTTCTGACAGGCGCTGGGATGAGGAGCTCGTCTCGTGTGCTCAGGTGTCCACTAAACAGTTCCTTCCTCTTTGCGAACCGGATCATCACTTTCCATTGCAAGTCGGTCCTTTTACCCATGATACCGGCCTTCTGCCTGGTATTCCGGTCGTTTGGGGAGGAGGAGATGGTCCTTTTGCCAACTTAGGAGAGGGAATGTTTCATCAACGAGAGATGGTGATTACGGTCGGTTCTTCAGGAGCGGTACGGATGTGTGACCATCAACCGGTTTTTGATCCCAATCAACGAAGCTGGTGTTATTATCTTGCTGATGGTATCTGGGTAGGAGGAGGAGCAATCAATAATGGTGGGATTGTCTATTCTTGGATGAATGATCTTTTAAACGATAATACGCAATGGGAAATTGATCCCCAGCGTCCCCGGCCCCTATTTCTTCCCTTTTTAACTGGTGAGCGAAGCCCAAACTGGAATGCTCAAGCCCGTGGGGTCCTCTTTGGTCTTTCATATTTTCATACCAAAGAAGCCTTAATGCAATCAGCTTTCGAGGGAATTGCTTTTCGTATTCGCTCGATTTTTGAACTTTTAAAAGATATTATTGGAGACCCCTTGCAAGTCGTTGTCAACGGTGGCTTTGGTGTTTCTCCTAAAGGAAGCAATATTCTCTCTCATGTTTTAGGTATTCCTTTACAACTGAGTGAATTTCCTTCGGCACCTTGCCGAGGAACATTTTTTTTGACATTAAAGGTTTTAAATCAGATAAAAAGTTTGGATGAGATATCTCAAAAAAATTTCAACCAGTTGAATATCCTTCAACCGAACCTTGACTATAGTGCTTTTTATGATCGACTCTACCGATTTTATGAAAAAGTTTATCAAGCCAATCGGGGACTATTTCAAGAATTTAGTGAATTTCATTTGGCATGACCGAAAAAAGAGATCAGTGCTTTCCTGGAAAGGAGTTGAAAAATGAATGCCTGAAAAAAATGACCTGGCTCTGATCGGGTTAGCAGTGATGGGTCAAAACCTGGCTCTCAATATCGCCAGAAATGGATATTCTTTAGCTGTTTATAACCGAACTCCGTCAAAAACTCATGATATATTGGCCAGAAAATCTCCAACTGATAACATTTTTCCCGCTTTTACTCTTTCCGAACTGGTAGATTCTTTAAAAAAACCCCGTAAAATCCTATTGATGGTGAAAGCCGGTCAACCGGTTGATGAATTTCTCCTTCAGCTTTATCCTCTTCTCGAAGCAGGAGATGTGATCATCGATGGAGGAAATTCACACTTCCTGGATACCGAACGACGGGAGCAGGAAGCCGAAAAACGTGGATTCTATTACTTAGGAACTGGAATTAGTGGAGGGGAAGAGGGTGCTTTGCATGGTCCTTCTATTATGCCCGGGGGTCATCAGGCTGGATATGAATTCATTCAGGATATATTACTCAAAGCAGCAGCCCAAACCGAAGATGGACCCTGTTGTGTTTACTTAGGCCCAGGTGGAGCCGGACATTTTGTGAAAATGGTTCACAATGGAATCGAATATGCCCTCATGGAACTCATTGCTGAAGCCTACGATTTGATGCGCAAACTTTTTAAGATGGATCCTCCAGCTATAGCTGAAGTCTTCAAACAATGGAACCAACGAGAAAATTTAAATTCTTTTCTGCTTGAAATATCAATTGAAATCTTAAATTATCGAGATCCGGAAACTGGTTTTTATCTCATCGATCTGATCGATGATCGAGCTGAACAAAAAGGAACCGGAAAATGGACTTCCCAAATCGCCCTGGATTTTGGTGTTCCAATTCCAACCATCAATCAAGCGGTAGTAACACGGGTACTCTCAGCTCAAAAAGCGAACCGTCTCAAGCTGGCAGCAAAAATTCGATCGAAAACCCCTCTTTCCTTTTCTAGTCAAGAGTCCCAGCAGTTCCTTACTGCTTTAGCCGATGGATTATATTTGGCGAATCTCATGGCATTTAACGAGGGAATGCACATGCTCTCAGTTGCCTCTCAAGAAAAAAATTGGAGCCTTCCACTGGCTGATATTGCCCGAATCTGGAAAGGAGGCTGCATTCTTCGGACCCGACTTTTAAACAGAATTCAGCTTGCTTTTCAAGACCCTAACTTAGAAATGCTCATAGAATCTCCAGAGTTTATTCCTGATCTCCAGAAAAAGCTTTCTTTGCTTTGCCATGTTGCTAAAATTGGTGTGGAAAACCACCTTCCACTTCCGTCATTTCAAGGAGCATTGGCTTCACTCGAGGCCTGGTCTTCGTCATCGCTTCCAACCAACCTCATTCAAGCCCAACGAGATTTCTTTGGTGCTCATACCTATCGACGAATTGACCGGGAAGGGATCTTTCATACCCAATGGGAGGATAAATAGTTATGATCAATGAGTTAGATTGCCCAACTATTGGTCTTTCTGATGCAGAATTAAAGCAACTGATTTTTCGAGAGTTGGAAAAATATTCTTTTGAGGGAAAAAGGATTTTAGTTATTGTTCCCGATAACACTCGAACTATTCCTCTTCAGTTATTCTTCTCCTCTTTTCAAAGCACTCTTTTAAAGCGGGTTAAAAAATTAGACTTTCTCATTGCTTTGGGAACTCATCCAGCCATGACTTCAGAGCAAATACATGAACATTTTGGAGTTACTCCATCCCAAGCAAAAGCATCAGGAATCAATATTTTTAATCATCAATGGGATGAACCCCGTCAGTTGAAGCTTATTGGGACATTAGCTGAAGAAAAGGTAAAAAAAATAACCGGAGGCCTCCTAGCAGAACCGATTCCTGTTAACATCAACAAGAAAATATTCGAATATGATCAGTTAATCATCCTAGGCCCAGTTTTTCCCCATGAAGTTGTTGGTTTTTCAGGAAGTTATAAATATTTATTTCCCGGTATTTCAGGACCAGAAATTATTAATGCTTTTCACTGGTTATCGGCTCTTATTACCAACCCAAAGACCATTGGTCATCGAGATACTCCTTCTCGACAGATTATCAATCAAGCAGCTCAATTGGTATCTATACCGATAACTGCCTTTTGTCTTGTTATGAAAGGGAAAATTCCTTTTGGACTCTTTACTGGAGATCCAATCGAATCTTGGCAGCAGGCAGTTCATTTATCATCTCGGGTGAATGTTGTTTATAAGCCAAAGCCTTTCAAAAAAGTGATTTCGATTGCTCCGGCTATGTATACCGAGCTCTGGGTGGGTGGAAAATGTATGTATAAGCTCGAGCCGGTTGTTGATGATGGTGGTGAAATTATCATTTATGCGCCTCACCTTAAGGAAATCTCTATTACTCATGGGAAATACTTGAAGGAAATTGGTTACCATACTCGAGATTACTTTCTTGCCAATTGGGAGAAATGTCAGCATGTTCCCAAAGGTATTGTAGCTCATTCGACTCATGTAAAAGGGATCGGTATTTACCAGGATAGTAAAGAGTACCCACGAATTCAAGTAACCTTGGCCACTGGTCTTCCTCGGGAACTTTGTGAGTCAATCAATCTTGGCTATCTTGATTACCGTTCACTTAACCCCAATGACTACCTGGGGAAGGAAGAGGAAGGAATATTAGTGGTTCCTAATGCAGGAGAAATGCTTTATCGCCTTCAGGATGGAACTACTCCTGATATCGACCGCTTGCAAAGAAGCGAAAGGTCTTTTGGGAAATAAGCTAAAATTCAATGGTAGAGGCAAATTGCACCTTTCTCTTATTAGATGGAAATTTTCTCTTTACTTACCAGAAGGATTAACGGGAATTTTTTGGTTTTGTTGAAGGGTTTTTTGTTGTTTATTCATTAAAGCAGGAAGCAGATAACGAAGAATCATAGCAACGATAATTATACTTCCGCCGATTAGTGCCCATTTGCTGGGTTTTTCCCCAAGAGCAAGAAAAACCCAAATTGGATTGAGAATTGGCTCGATAATTGGAATCAGACTTCCTTCTAAGGCAGTGACATATTTAATGGCGATGGAGTACAAAATATAAGCTAAACCAATTTGAAATAAACCCAGTAGAATAAGGCCAAGCCAGCTTCCTTTCCCAGGAGCTGATGTCAACATAAAAGGAATAGCAATCAGAGCAGTGAGAATATTACCCATCAAAACTGATTCAAGGGGTGACGCATCCTTTTGACTGCGTAGATAAATGGTGAGAAGTGCAAAGGTTACTCCACTTAAAATAGCTACTATATTTCCCAGTACGTTGCCGATTTGAAATTGATCAAAAAAGAAGAGCATCATACCTCCAATGACAGTAAAAATAATTATCCAATCAAGTCGGCTGGTTTTCTCTCCAAGAATTCTATGGCCAAGAAGTGCCACATAGATTGGTGCACTATACTGAAGGAGTATCGCATTGGCAGCAGTTGTTTTCTTGGTAGCATAAACGAAGAGAATGACAGTTGCAGCATAGAACAAGGCTCCTAAAATCTGATTTCTCGACCAGTTAAGCCGAGGACGGCGAAGATAAATCAGAATAAAAATACTCGCTATGGCGCTGCGCATACCTGCAATAGCAATTGGATTCCAGCTTACTATTTTTATCAGTAACCCTCCAAAGCTCCAGAGGATAGCTGTAAGGATGAGGAAAAATATCGCTTGGGTTCTACTTATACTCTTAAACATAATTCACCATTATACCCGAAAAGTGAATTATTTAAATATGAAAAGAGTAATTCATTTTTCACATTTTAATTCAACTCAATCATTTCTTTATCATCTAAAAAATCTCATGATTTTACTTATGAATTATCAAATTTCTAATTATGAATATGATATGATGAAAAATAGCAGGAAAAAGGAAGGAGTGATGAGATGATTAAAGGGAAAGGATTTCGGTTAAAGTTTATTGGATACCTATTCATGATATTGATTCTTTTCTTCAGCGCCTCTGGGTTTGCTCAAGATAATTATAAAATCGAGAACATTCTTAGCAGTATGTCACTCGAGGAGAAGGTTGGACAAGTTATCTTTGGATTTTTTCGAGGTCCAGTTTTGACTCCAGAATTGGAAGAAATGATTCGAGATTATCATTTAGGGGGGATTATTCTCTATTCCAGTGCAGGGAACATAGAAAGTCCAATTCAAGTCGCTTCTTTGATAAATGCCGTTCAATATTGTGCAGAAAAACATGGACAAATACCTCCTTTGGTTTCAATAGACCAAGAAGGAGGATTGGTTGCTCGACTAACTGAAGGGGTAACAGAATTTCCAGGAAATATGGCTTTAGGAGCTACTAGGAATACTGAATTTGCCCAGAAAGCAGCAGAGATTTGTGCTCGAGAATTACGTATTCTTGGGATTACTTTAAATTTTGCACCAGTCGTTGACGTAAACAGTAATCCAGCAAACCCAATAATCGGAATTCGCTCCTTTGGCTCTGACCCGGAAATTGTTTCAAATCTTGGATCAGTAATGATAGAACCCTACAAAAAAGAGCGAGTTCTCTGTACAGCAAAACATTTTCCCGGTCACGGAGATGCTGGAATCGATTCCCACACCGGCTTACCTTTTATCAATCGAAGCCGAGAAGATTTGGAAAAAGTTGAATTGGTTCCCTTTCAACAAATGGTACAAAATGGTGTACCAGCAGTTATGTCGGCTCATATTGTTGTACCGGCCTTGAGTGAAGGAGACGATTTCCCTGCGACTCTATCGAAAGAAATATTATCAATTCTCCGTAATGATTGGGGCTTTAATGGTCTTATTATTACTGATTCGATGGGAATGGGAGCGATAGACCAGCAATGGGGTATGGAAGAAGCATCGATACTCGCTTTTCAAGCGGGAGCTGATGTGCTTTTATTTGGATCGGATAAGAATCATGAACCAGCTGAACAGAAAGCAGTATACCAAGCTCTCATGGAGGCAGTTCAAACCGGACGTATTAGCGAAAGTCGATTGAACGAATCGGTTAAGAGAATCTTAGGTGCTAAAACTGATGCAGCAGTTTTTTCCAATCCTTATCCGAATTTCGCGATGATAGATGAATTAGCTTCACCGAAGAGTCTTAAAGTAGCACGAGAAATTGCCAATCAGAGTATAACTTTAATAAAAAATTCGAATCATCTCATTCCGATTGACCAGCGTTTTTCTATACCAATAATATGGCCGAAAGAGTATGAAAAATCTTTACAGCTCTTATTAAAAAATTGCTCCAATTTGAAACCATTCCTTCTCTCGATTGAACCTTCCGACGAAGAAAGAAATGCTCTTCAAGAAAAAATTCAAGATAATGATATTAAGATAATTGCTTCATATGATCTTCATCGAAATGCTGGATGGAAAGAACTGGTTAATGCGATATCCAACCAAAAAACCATCATTATTGCCCTGCGTTCTCCTTATGATTTTCTTAAGGTGACTGATTATGGGGCGGCTGTTGCAACTTATGGAGATCGGCCGGTTAGCATTGAAGCCTTAGGAAAAATTCTTAAGGGCGAAATACAACCAAATGGCCAACTCCCAGTTGAACTTCCAGGTCGGTATCAGTTGGGTTGGGGTTTGAAAGAATTTTAAAAAAACAAAAAATGAGAAAGTGATTAACGCTATGAAAGTTTTGGTTGCAGGCATCCATTTTGAATCGATTATACATTTTTTGAGAAAAAATTTACCGGAATTTGAATCCTATCAAATACCCGCTTCGAAAGTCGTTGAGGAAGCAAAAGATGCGTCGGTTATAATACCAACTATGACTCGAATTGATCGTCACGTAATTAATAGCGCACCTCATCTCAAACTCATCCAACAATGGGGTTCTGGTTTGGAGGGCGTTGACATTCAAGCTGCCACTGAAAACGGTATTGCTGTAGCCAATGTTCCAACCCACGGTACTGGAAATGCCGAGTCGGTTGCAGAATGGTGTGTCATGTCAGCCATAGCTTTAAGCCGTTCATTCCCATCAATTCAAGAATCGGTTTGGAAGGGTTTTCCATGGGGAGCTCCTTGTGGGAATAGCCTTATGGGAAAAACCGCCGGAATTGTTGGGGTTGGAGGAATAGGGGTGGAATTAGCTAAAAGACTGATTTCCTTTCGAATGAAATTGATTGGTGTGAAAAAAAATCCCCATTATCTTCCTCCAGGTTTGAATTTTGAATGGGTTAAGGGTATGAATGCCTTTCCTGAGCTATTAAGCTTAGCTGATTATATTTTTTTGTGCTTGCCGCAAAATGAAGATACTCGATGCCTTTTTAATCGTAAGGCATTTCAAATGATCAAGAATGGTGCTTATCTAATTAATCCAGCTCGAGGCGGATTGATTGATCGAGAAGCTCTTTCCGATGCACTGGGGGATGAACGATTAGCAGGCGTGGCGATGGACGTATTTTGGCAGGAACCCACTAGTCCTCAAGATCCACTCCTACAACACCCAAAAGTTTTAGTTACTCCTCATATAGCAGGAGCAACCGATACTTCCTATCAGGGGATAGCCGAAGGGGTTGTGAAAAATATTCGGTTAGCACTTTCAGGGAAAATACCAAATAATTGTGTTAACTCAGAAGTTCTATCGCAGCTAAAATGGAAGACCTAAAAAATCATATCCCCATTGTTTTGTATATTTTAAAGTCAACAACGGGGATATGATTAAAAAATTTCATGTTCTGTAAAAATCATGCTTTGGATAGTTCAGATGTGCAATTTGGACAGCGAACGGCTTTAATTGGTATAGCGGTAAAGCAGAAAGGACAATCTTTGGTGGTTGGAGCGGCAGGTGGAACTTCTTTTTTCCGCTGCATTTGGTTGATGATTTTTACCAACAAAAACACTGCCAAAGCAATAATGAGAAAAGTTATTATGCTGTTAATAAACAAACCATAGTTAAGCGTGACCGCTCCTGCTTCCTTGGCAGCTGCAACGGTATGATAGGGTGGAGGTGTATCTCCTTCTTTTAAGACTGCGAAAAGATTGGAAAAATCGACTTTACCCAAAGCTAAGCCAATTGGAGGCATGATGACGTCATCAACCAGCGATTTAACAATTGCCCCAAAAGCGGTACCGATGATGAAACCAACAGCAAGATCAACCACATTTCCACGGCTTATGAACTCTTTAAACTCATCGATTAATTTTGACACCTGAGAATCCCTCCCCTAAGGAAGCAAAATATCTCTTCCAAGAAAACAGAATAATAACCTTTAAAATTCCTTCAAAAGAAGCAGATTTGTTTTAATATATAACTAATCAAATGGAATTTGGATACTTCCCTCCCAAATACTCAGGCCATTTAGGAAAATTTCTACATTGTAAATCGGTTCCAACACAATGGGATAACCTACTTCAATGGTCCAGGTTCCTTCATTGTCGATATAGGTAAACCGATAAGTGGTATATCCCACCAGTCCTTCCGGAGTAATATTTACAACCGACCAAACAGCATCCATTGGGACCCTAACGTCCTCCAAGTTAGCCTGAGTAATGCCCCAGTCTCGTGCTTCATAGACCTCACTTGGTATTTCAGGTGTTGGGGAAGGAGTTGGAGAGGGAGGATTCGTACAACCAACTATAAAGAAAAGGCTTATTAAAGAGATAATAAATATAATATTTGTTTTTCTCATCTGATACCTCCTATCATATAAAATAATGTTTATTATATCATTAGTATTATAGATTAGCCTAAATTTATTGTAAAATGTAGGAGGTTTTCATATTTCTTGTTGATGTTTACAAGAGAAGATAACATTATTCATCAATATAATCTATTTTATCCTATAATGAAAAGGAGAAAACCATGAACTATAAAAGAATATTGTTAATTCTTACCCTATTTATATCGGTTTTTTTATCTGTTGGGAAATTATGGGCTGAATCAGCCTCGAACCAAATCGATGAAAATACAATGAACCAATTGAAAAGAGTATTTATTGGTGCTGAATTCATTGAACGGTATAATAAAGTGTTACCAGAATCTAAAGGGAATGCAGTCATCCAAGAGATCTACCAAGTGTTTATCCAAGGGAAAGAAAATGGTTATATTTTTAAAATTTTGAGTTCTGGTTATCGAGGCGATATCGTTGTTTTGGTCGCTTTTTCTTCTTTGAATAATCAGATAATTGGCATTCAAATTTTAGAACAAAACGAAACCCCTTCATTAGGAGATCTTATTACCCAACCAAGTTTTTTAGTTCAATTTTTAAAAAAATCAATTAATGATAAATTTGAATTAGGGGACGACATCGAAGCAATTAGTGGAGCAACGGTTTCTTCTACTGCAGTAGCTAAAGCATGTCAGGAAGCCGCAGGTTTTTTATTAACCAGTCAAGCTGAAACGGATAATAATTAGAATTTATCAATTTAATTGTTAAAGATTTTTTATTGGTATACAAAAAAATTTTGGCGCTTTTAATGATTTATAATTAGAATTTTGGAAAGGAGTAATTTAATGAAAAATATCGAGGTTAAAGAGATTCTTTGTTTTGGTGATTCTTTAACTTGGGGCTGGAATCCGGTTGATAGGGGAAGATATCCTTTTGAGAAAAGATGGACCGGAGTTTTACAAAAAGAATTAGGTAAAGATTATCGAATAATCGAAGAAGGGCTAAATGGAAGAACCACCATATGGGATGACCCAATTGAAGGAGAAAAGAACGGTAAAAAATACCTCATTCCCTGCTTGGAATCACACCTGCCTTTGGATCTTGTTATTATCATGTTGGGAACCAACGACCTCAAACTGAGATTTAACAAATCAGCTTTTGATATTGCCGCAGCCGCAGATTCGTTAATACAATTAGTTCAAAAAAGCCGAGCCGGTCGTGATTCTCAATCTCCCAAAGCATTACTCGTTTCTCCGCCTCCATTAGGAAAATTGACTGATTGGGAGGAAATGATGGTAGGTGGATACGAAAAATCAAAAAAGTTAGCCGGTTATTATGAAATGTTTGCAAGAGATCACCAATACTTTTTTTTCAACGCGGGAGAATTTGTTAAAACCAGTGATTTAGACGGTCTCCACTGGGAAGAAGGAGAAAATTTAAAATTTGGGAAAGCC
>MWBQ01000079.1 GCA_002069605.1 Candidatus Atribacteria bacterium ADurb.Bin276 | reverse complement strand
TATGGAAGAAAGAACTCTTGATGGTTTATGGGAAAAAATTGAAAAAGAGAATCCGGTTTTATGGGCTCAGATGGAAAATTTTTATGGGCCGATGAGCAAAAAAATTTTATTAATGGAATGGAATAGGGTGAAACATAAATGGGAAAAAGATTGGCGTTTTGAGAAATTAATAAGTGATTGGTATATCCAAGGCAGATTAAGAAAACATGGAGGAAAAACAAGGAGGTGAACCATGAGCACAGCTGAGGCAGTGGTAGCTATTGCGTTTATCGTGATGGTTTTTCTTGCTCCAATTATACGAGACTGGGTTAATAGGAGGTGATCAATTGGAAGATTATTCGATCGAGTTTATCAAGTCGTATCTCTGGGGAAAGTACATTCGTAAACGTGAGAAAACACACAATCCGGGTCACATTTTAAATGAGTTTTCTTATTGGTTTTCTACGGACGATAAACATGGAAGGTCTCCAAAAGACCTTTCAAAGCGTTTTTTTATTTGTGATGGTTGTGGGAAAGAAAGAATTTTTTATGCTACTTATCCTATCCCAGATACTCACTGGAATGGCCTTTACTGTTGGCAGTGCTGGAAGAAAAGAACTGGAGCTAAGAAAAGAGTTGATATGGGTATCAATTCATATATTTTTGATAATAAGGATTTTATCGAATATTTAGATATTTCGAATGCTTTAGAAAAGGTTAATTTTACGACAAGGCAAAAGCACGTTCTCCATTTTTATATGATGGAATATTCTGAAAGAATGATTGCCGATGTTTTAGAAATAAGCAGAAAAGCGGTAAGAATTCATTTGAATAGGGTATTTGAAAAAATATTTGAATATTTAAATGGTTATGTGTTGCCCAAAACCACCTCACAAAGGGCCTTAATAGTGAGGAGGAATATAGACCATGTTAAAAGCAAGTTATAAATTAGAAGAGATAGAAGAAGCAATTAAGGCAGAAAATCCTTATTTGTCCCAAAAAGAGGTTCAGCAGAAAGCAAAAAGTCTTTATCGAGAAATAATTAAATTAGACAATCAGGAAAGAAAAAACAATCAAAAATATTATAACAACATTGATTTTTCAGGTGATAACAATGAGCTTGATGTTTATCTCCAATCTAAAGGAATATGTGCCGGGATTGATGGACAGAAAGCTAAATTAGTTACTCCTAAAAATGTACCAGTCGCTTCCCGGGCTGATTGAATAAAAAACATAGCAAGGCTGACGGAGGAATGGGCTGGTAGGTTTCCCTCCAGAAGAAGTGCGCTGGAGGGCCCCTCGAATAAGAGGGGCTGGAGCACCCCCAGAGATAGTATCTTTGGGATAAGGATCCGATCTCTCGAATGAGAGGGTAGGATCTGATCTAATCACCATGTGGGGAACTGGAGCAGGGGCAAGTCCTTGGTTCATCTCCCCACAACTAAAAATGGGGGGTGGATTGGATCGACAGAGATTGAAGCCGAAGCGTAGTCTCTGGACTCGGGTTCAACACCCGACACCTCCACCATTTCAACATACGCTGAAATTCCCCGATTCAATGAAATACGACATATGAGGAGGAGTGATGACATTAAAAACTTGGAACGATGAGGAAACAACTCAACTCATCACTTTATACAAAGACGGATACAACGTAGAAGACATAAGCAACAAACTCGGAAGAACCAGAAAATCAATCACCCGAAAACTTGAAAACCTGAACGTCAAAAGGTTTGAAAGAAAAACTTTTTCTTGGTCTGAAGAAATTAAACTCCCTCAACGAGTAACTATTTATGGAGATTGTATCGTAACATCTGATTGGCATTTGCCTTATTGCGATCTTCATTTAGCCGAAAAAGTCTTGGAAGTTGCGAAGAAGAATAAAATCAAAAAAATCGTCATAGCCGGAGACTTTCTAAACCTCGATATTCTTTCAACGTTTGTATCTAAACCCTATGAATTAGATAAAGAACTCGACAATGCCTATGAAGTGTATAGGATTTTATCCAGCGAATTTAAAGAGATTGTCTTTATCCCCGGGAATCACGAATGGCGGTTCAATCGTAAATTAGAAACCCCTTGCGAATTTCGGAGAATGGTTCGGATGTTTACTGAACCCTCGGAAAACTGCAATGTTATTACCTCGGAATATGATTCAATTACTTTATTCTCAGAAAACTCAGAATGGTTGATTTGCCATCCGAAAAATTATTCTCAAATCAAAAACAGGATCGCCTACCGGTTGGCTGGAAAACACGAATGCAATGTAATTAGTGCTCATGGTCATTTTTGCGGAATGGTAGTGAGTGAATCGGGGAAGTATGTATGTATAGATTCGGGAGGATTGTTTGACTCATCCAAAATACCTTATATCCAAAATACCACGACTTATCCTCAATGGAATCAGGGCTTTGTCATGGTTGTCGGAGGAAAGCCGACAATTCTATCACCGATGTTTGGGAACTGCTGATGGATAAAGAAATCGAGAAACTTATCCTCAAAAAACTGCAATTAGATTATCTCAGCCTTCATGCCATTATAGGGGATGTTGAAAAAATTATCTCTGCTTTAGTTGTCGATCTTGACCCGAGAGTAAATGAAATTCAAAGAATACAAGACCAGATGAAGGAATATCTGCGTGGATCTTAATGAATTTATTAATACTTGGATCTATGAAGGTTTGAAATATTTTGGAGTGAAATTTTGGATTAAAGATGACGAGCTCCAATTTAAATATCCAGAAATAGTAAGCGGCAACACCAAAGACCTCTTTAAATTTATCAAAGACCACGAACAAATCATAAAAGCAAAGGTAGAGAATGAACCTCGAAGATTTTACCGAGCATTTTGAATCCTTTGTTATTTTTATCCAAGAAGCCTGGGAGCAAAAAGATTTAGAAATACTGAAAGCCATCGTTTCCGATTGTGAGGACTTTATCCATTCTCACGGCCATCAATTCAAATGCTACTCTCAAACGGTCAAGGAATGGAAAGAAACCTACCGGAAGAATCGGGAGGAAAGAAAAGAGATTGTCAAGGGAATTTGTGAATGGTGCGGAAGAAAAAAAGGAACGAATTGCCACCACTTGGCTAAAAGAGGCCGGTTGGTTTTATATAACGATGTAAGACTGTTAAGAATTTTATGTGCCGATTGTCATCGGTTGTTTCACAGCTAAGATAGTATCAAAAAATTTAATCTTATTTCGCTTGTTTGTCAGGAGGAGCTAAATGGAAAAAATTTGTTTTTTATCGTCCTTACCCGATATCCAATCAGCAATTAACATTTCAGGCTCTCAAAACGGAATGCGAATTAAACTTGATGTTCCTGAAACTGAGATAGCCGAGGTTATTAAATTAACTCTATTACGAGGAAAAGCCTTTAAGGTAACTATAGAAGAAGTTGAATAAAAATGGCAAAGTTAAAATTAACCCCACGGCTTATCAAAAAAATGATTCCCGCAATTGAAGTAGGCAATTATATTGAGACGGTTTGCCAAGCGATGGGGATTGGGAAGACCACTTATTACGAATGGATAAAAAAAGGCGAGAAGAGAAAAAGCGGAATTTATCGGGACTTTCTGAACGCGGTAAGGAATGCCGAAGCTCGAGCAGAAGCAAGGCTAATTGAGGAATGGCGAAATAAATTACAGGAAAGCCCGACTAATTATAAAGACTTCTTAGAACGCCGCTATCCCGAACGGTGGGGGAAGAAAGAAACCCACGTATTCGAAGGCGGAGACAAAGATAAAC
>MWBQ01000078.1 GCA_002069605.1 Candidatus Atribacteria bacterium ADurb.Bin276 | reverse complement strand
GATGAGTTTGAACTTTTTTTATTTGATGCGGACGGAGTAATCTATATTGGAGACCAGCTTTGCTTAGGTGCAGCCGAAGTCATTAGTTGGTTACAAAAACGGGGGAAAGGAGTAAGAATTCTTACCAATGATTCACGTTTTTCTCGGCAAGAGATTCAAGAAAAACTATCAAGAATGAATATTTTTTTAGATAAGGAAGATATCATTACCGCTTCTTGGTGCGCAGCCTACTATTTACATAAAATGAAAGCATCTAAAGTATTGGTGGTGGGAACCGATGCTTTAAAAAGAGAAATCACTGAAATGGGAGTTACCCTTGTTGATGATTCCCCCGAAGCAATTGTCATAGGATTTAATGAAGACTTAAAATTAAAAGAGATCCAACAAGCTATTCGCTATGTTGAACGGGGAGTTGCTTTTATTGCAACCAATGGTGATATCTCATATCCAACTCCACAGGGAAGACAACCGGCAACCGGTTCAATAGTGAGATTGATAGAAAATGTTACTGGAAGAAAAGCTTTTATTGTTGGGAAACCGTCAGCTTTAATTTTTCAGATTGCCCAAAATGGTTATTCCCCTGAAACAAGAACGATTATGATTGGTGATAGTCCGGAAATTGATATTTTAGGAGCTCACCAGGTGAATATTCCAGCGGTTTTGGTTTCAGCTCAGTTGATTCAGTATCCTACCTTGCGAGATTACCGTATTCCTGATGGACAAGTCAATAATCTTTTTCAGCTGCTTGAAGAATCGTTCCAGCTGTATCCCTGGAAGAAGCCGGATTTTCCCTGGCCAGAGAAGATCGAAGTAGCCGTTGCAGCATTCATTCTTAATAAGAATAAACAGATTTTATTGATTAAAAGAAAGGATAATTCTTACTGGGCACTACCGACTGGTAGAATGGAACGAGGTGAAACTCTTGAAGAAGCGGTTATTCGTGAAATAAAGGAAGAATTAAACCTTAAAATTAGAGTAAAGAATTTGGTGGGTCTCTATTCTCACCCTTCGGATCAGGTATTAAGTTATAACGTTGGAGAAATCATTCAGTTTGTTACTGCTT
Organism: Candidatus Atribacteria bacterium ADurb.Bin276; assembly: GCA_002069605.1. Classification (NCBI taxonomy): domain Bacteria; kingdom Pseudomonadati; phylum Atribacterota; class Atribacteria; order Atribacterales; family Atribacteraceae; genus Atribacter; species Candidatus Atribacter allofermentans. The sequence continues at coordinate 11,928 of MWBQ01000078.1, read as the reverse complement.
GTTTTTTTTGCGAGTTAGAAGAAGGAGATTTGAGAAATAACCAAACCGAAATTTTAGAATCCGGATTCTATTCGATTTCAAAATTTCCTCAACCGATGGTTTATTCTCACCAGCGATGGATCGAAGATGGAATGAGGAACCAAAGATCGGCGGTATTTCGCTAAGTATTTATACTGCTAAATGACATCATATTTGAGCAGGAACATGCACCTCATTCTTGATTAATGTCCATAATAAGAAAGATATATAGGATTTCTCTTATGATAGAAGACATGGGTAAAGGTGCGCTATTAAAACATTAAAATGCATTTTGAGAAAGCCTAAGGCCAAAGGAGGTTTAATGATGAAAGCATTGAATTTTTTGGTTATCCTGTTTTTAATCGGTTTTCTCATAATAATTTTAGGAGGAAACCAAAGTGTTCAAGCTTCCATTGAAACCATTCAGGTTGTTGCATCAATTTCTCCTTTAGCTGATTTGATGACTCAGGTGGGGGGTGAAAGGGTTAAAGTTCACCTCCTGGTGCCGAATGGTGTGAGCCCACACACCTTTGATCCAAAACCATCAGATATAAAAAAACTGGAGCAAGCTGATTTATTTTTTATTGTTGGTTTGGGTCTTGAAATGTTTGCCTATGATATGGCTCAAGCGGTAGGAAATAGTCTTGAACTCATCGAAGTAGGGAAAGTGGTTGAAACCATAGACGACCATGAGGAAAATGATCATGAACATCAGTTTGGGAATCCCCATGTTTGGGTATCATTACAAAATCTTTCGATTTTAGCAGAATCGATAGCCGAAGCACTAATAAAGATTGATCCTGATAATAAAGAAATTTATTTAAAAAATGCTCAATCATATATAGAACAATGCCAGCAATTGGATCGGTGGTTTAGTGAAAAAATAAAAAATTCAAAAACCCGTCATTTTATTGCAGCCCACTCTGCTTGGGATTATTTAGCCCGGGATTATAACCTCGTCCAAATAGGTGTTATTGAGGAAAAACCCGGAGAAGAACCGTCTCCTAAGAAAATCAAAACTCTCATTGATGACCTAAAAAGTTCAGAGAGCCCAGTGATTTTTGCCGAACCCCAATTAAGTCAAAAAGCGGCACAGATTTTAGCTCAAGAAACAGGAGTCAAGGTTATTATCCTTGATCCCCTTGGTTTATATCCTGATGTACCTTTCCTTAAGACTATGGAGGATAATTTAGAAAAAATTATAGAAGCAATGAGATAGGTTGTATAAACACTCGATTGGATTCCATAACAAAGGAGAAAACATTGGTAATTAGAACCTTTCAATTTCGTCATTTTCTGATAGGATAGATATTGAACAACCTCTTTCAATATTTCAGATAAATAAGTCCACTTTTTCAGTTTCATGTTGTCAAGATAGAAAAGTTTTCATTAAAAAATTAAATCATATTATTATTTCTCTATTATTTTTTTAAGTAAGGATTAAATTAGAAATATTTTTAAACTATTTGAAATAGCGTCTATGAGAAATCCTATGTATTGAGGTTCTTCCGTCTTTTTTGTGGGTAAGTCTTGATTTTTTACCGATAACCCCCCACAATAATAAAAAAACTGATTAAAAGTGAATTGACACCATGATCTGAAGAACTTGTGATGATATGGTGGGTTATTTAGGGGATTCAGTTTTCAAAGATTTAGTTCTTCCATACTTGGTTGAATTATATGCAGTTGTCAAACCTAATCATCGTATATTTCACAGCGATGGAACATTGCAATGGATTTGGAAAACTATTTGTAAAGAAGTTGATGTGCTTTTCTCCTTTGATCCTAATTTGGATATTGATAAAATTCGTCAAGAAAATAAGGATATTTTTTTGATTGGCAATATAGATCCAGTAAAAATTATGCTTGAGGGAAAATCCGAAGAAATCGTTAAAATAAGTTGGGAAAAGATAAGGGCTGGAGGAAAAAATTTTGCTCTTGGGCTAGGGGGAGAGCTGGTTTCTGGAACACCCGAAGAAAACATCAAGGTTATTTCTTACCTACAAGATGAATTTTAGATTAAATTAGTATTATTTTAAAGAACTCAGGAGGCAGGAAAACAGTGGTTTTAAACACTGAAAATGATATGGGACAGACAAAAATAACTCCATTAAAAGATATTCATGGAAAATTAGGAGCCAAGATGGTTCCTTTTGCTGGATGGGAGATGCCTTTATTTTACAAAACAATTACCTATGAACACGAGGCAGTTCGCACTAAAGCTGGTATTTTTGACTTAACCCATATGGGGGAGTTAAGGATTTCTGGAAAAAATTGTGAGTTAGAATTAGCTCAATTAACAACCAATGACCCAACCAGATTATTGCCAGGTCGAATTCAATATTCACTGCTTTGCCAACCTAATGGGGGAATAATAGACGATATATTGGTGTATAGATTAGAAGATGGATTTTTCTTGGTAGTAAACGCCGCCAATACAACGAAAGATTATGAATGGATAAAATCCCACCTAAAGGGAACTGCTCAAGTTGAAAATTTAACTGATTCAAAAGCTTTGATAGCCATCCAAGGTCCAGAATCAGAAAATATTGTAACAGAATTAGAACCGGCGGTTTTCGGATTAAAATATTATCATTTTTTAGAGACCAAAGTTTTTGGTTCAAAGGCCATTATTTCACGTACTGGATATACCGGAGAGGATGGTTTTGAACTATATATTCCATGGGAGCAGGCGATAAAAGTCTGGGATTCTTTGGAAGCAATTGCTAGAAAAAAGCGAATAGATCTTATTCCAATCGGACTAGGAGCAAGAGATACCCTAAGATTGGAAATGAGGTATCCGCTGTACGGAAATGATATAGATGACGAGACAACCCCTTTGGAGGCAAATTTAGAATGGGTAGTAAAATTTGATCACCAATTCATTGGGAAAGAATCGCTACTTGAACAAAAAAGAACCGGGATAAAGAAATGTCTGGTTGGTTTTATTGCCATCGATCGGGGAATTCCTCGCCAGGGGTATCCAATTGTTTACCATGAAGAAAGAGTTGGTATGGTGACCAGTGGTACCTTTTCTCCGAGTTTAAAGAAGAATGTTGGAATGGGTTATGTAAGTCCATCCTTAGCAAAACCAGGGACTATTGTTGATTTGTTGATTCGTGAAAAAATAGTGAGAGCTGAAATTATCGAAGGACCTTTTGTTTCTCCAAAAATTAAAAAAAGATAGGTCACTTATGGAGGAAAAATGATGTATCCTGAAGACCGCTATTATACAAAAAGTCATGAATGGATTAAGGTGGAAGGAAATCATGCTACGGTAGGCGTGACATATTATGCTCAGGAACAGCTGGTCGAAGTCGTTTTTGTTGAACTCCCTGAACCAGGAATGGAAGTTAAAGCTGGTGATGGAATTGCAGTTTTAGAGTCAGTGAAAGCCGTATCAGATATCTATGCACCAGTATCAGGAACAATATTAGAAGTGAATAAAAAACTTGAAGATCAACCAGAATTGATCAATAAAGACCCCTATGGAGAAGGATGGATTTTTTCCCTCGAGATCATCCAAAAAGAGGAGATTGATAAGTTGATAAGGGCAACCGAATACCAATCCCATATTAAAAATGAGCCAAAATAATCTCATTTTAAGTAGGTGATAGAAGTTGCGATATATCCCGACAACCGATCAAGACCGGAAAGAAATGTTAAAAAGCCTGGGACTGCAATCGGTAGAGGAGCTTTTTGATGATGTTCCAGACAGAGTCCGCCTTCAAGGAGAATTAAACTTACCATCCGCTCAAACCGAATATGAGCTGTTCAAATCTCTTAAAAGTTTAGCTGAAAAGAATAATAATCTTGAACAGTATCCTTCTTTTTTAGGTGCTGGTGCTTATGGCCATCTAATCCCCAGTGCAGTCCAGCACATTCTAAGCCGTTCAGAATTTTATACTGCCTATACTCCCTATCAACCGGAGATCAGCCAGGGAGTTTTGCAAGCCATCTATGAATATCAAAGCCTGATTTGCAGTTTGACTGGGATGGATGTAGCGAATGCTTCGCTGTATGATGGAGCCACCGCTCTGGCTGAAGCTGCTGTTTTGGCTGGTGAAGCTACCAAGCGGAAGAAAATATTCCTGCCTATGACAATTCATCCCGAGTATCGGATGGTTACTCAGCTCTATCTTGAGAACCGTGGTATGGAAGTCATCCAAATCCCACATGATAAGGGACAAACAGATTTAAATTATTTAAAGGATAATATCAACGAAGAAATTGCCGGTGTATTAATACAACAACCAAATTTTTTTGGTATTTTAGAAGAAGTGAAAGAGGTGGCTTCTTTAACCCAGAAATTTGGAGCTCTATTGGTTGTCAGTGTGAATCCAATCTCTTTGGGCATCTTGGAAGCACCAGGTCATTATGGTGCGGATATTGCCGTTGGAGAAGGTCAAGGGCTCGGAAATCCAGTGGCATTTGGGGGTCCGTTTTTAGGATTTTTTGCAACTCGTGATCGATTTATTCGTCAAATACCGGGAAGGATTGTAGGAGCAACCAAGGATATTGAAGGAAAAAGAGGATTTGTTCTTACGTTACAAACCAGAGAACAGCACATCCGTCGTCAGCGAGCCAGCTCTAACATCTGTTCAAATCAAGCTCTTAATGCCTTAGCAGCAACGGTTTTCCTTTGTTTGGTGGGGAAAAAGGGATTGCAAGAAGTAGCCAATTTATGTTTACAAAAAGCACATTATGCTTATAGAAAAATTACCAGTATTAAAGGGTATTCCCCTTTGTTTACTCAACCGTTTTTTCATGAATTTCCAATTCAAACTCCTGATTCACCGGAAGTAATCAATAAAGTGCTTTTAGAGAAAGGAATTATCGGTGGATTGGATCTCAAAAGACATTATCCAGAGCTCGGTCCCAGTATGCTATTGTGCGTGACTGAAGCGCGTACAAAAAAAGAAATTGATACTTTAGTTCAAGCATTGGAGAATTACCATGAATAATGTCAATGAAGTACCTTTGATATTTGAGATGACTTCACCAGGTCGTCGAGCTTATGAATATCCTCAGAATGATGTTCCTTTAGAAAAAATAAATGACCTTATTCCAGATCGATTTCTTCGGAAAAAACCGGCCGATCTTCCTGAATTGTCTGAGAATGAAGTCATTCGTCATTTTACACAGTTGTCACGACTTAATTATGGTGTAGATGTTGGCTTTTATCCTTTGGGTTCTTGTACCATGAAGTACAATCCCAAAATTAATGAAGATGTGGCTAAGTTTTCTGGTTTTTCCAGTATTCATCCTTACCAAACTGAAGAAACAATTCAGGGTGCTTTACAGCTTATGCATGAGTTGGAAAAGTATTTATGTGAAATTGCCGGTCTCCATCGTGCGACCTTACAGCCAGCTGCCGGGGCTCACGGAGAATTTACTGGAATGTTGATCATGAAGGGCTTTCATGCCGACCGAGGAGAAAACCAGGTGAGGCGAGAAATTATTATACCTGATTCCGCCCATGGAACAAATCCAGCCAGTGTTTCGATGTGCGGCTATCAAGTCGTAGAGATAAAATCTAATTCTCGAGGTATGGTCGATCTTGAAAGCTTGAAGAAAATTGCCGGATCACAGACTGCCGGATTGATGTTGACCAACCCGAACACCCTGGGTCTTTTTGAGGAAGACATTTTAAAAATTGCCGAGATAGTCCATAATGTTGGTGGCTTATTATACTATGATGGTGCCAATATGAACGCCAATCTTGGAATAACCCGTCCGGGTGATATGGGATTTGATATCGTTCATTTTAACCTCCACAAAACCTTTTCGACTCCTCATGGGGGTGGAGGGCCTGGTTCGGGTCCGATTGCAGTAACTAAAGAGCTAGCAGATTTTTTGCCTATCCCCCTGGTTGACGTGAAAAACAATAATTATTACTTTAACTATAATTATCCTAAAAGTATTGGGAAAGTAAAATCGTTTTATGGAAATTTTTTGGTATTGGTTAAAGCTTATGCTTATATCAGATCCCTTGGAGCTCAGGGTCTTCGTGAAGTAAGCGAAACAGCGGTACTCAATGCTAATTATCTGATGCGGTTGCTCGAAAAAAACTATCATCTCCCCTTTAACCAGGCCTGTAAACACGAATTTGTCTTATCAGGGAAAAGACAAAAATCGCATGGAGTAAGAGCCTTAGATATAGCTAAGAGATTATTAGATTATGGATATCATCCTCCAACAATTTATTTCCCACTTATAGTTGAAGAGGCGATGATGATTGAACCAACCGAAACGGAGAACAAAGAAACACTGGATCAATTTGCTCACATGATGAATGAAATAGCTATGGAAGCTGTGGAGAATCCAGATAAGCTAAAAAATGCGCCCTTTAATACTCCAATAAGACGTTTGGATGAAGCGAGAGCAGTTAAGGAATTGGATGTTAATTGGTATAATAAAATGAAATAGAATAGATAGTATTATTGATTCTTCATCTTTTTAAAATTTTTCAGTTAGGCATTTTAAAAGAATTTATGAATGGCAATTCCTTAAATTAACCTTAAGGATATAAGGAATCTATTGACTTTTCAAATGCGTGTGCTATATTATCGGCAAAAGTAAATAGAGAAAATGGCTATGAAGGGGAGTAGTAAAGGGAAGGAGAAACATCAGAAAACCGGTGGTTGATGCGAACCGGTGTTTTTGTTCCTTGAATCCGCCCTGGAGCCGTGGGAAGAATAGAAATTCTCATCGCAAAATGCGTTAAGATATTGAGGGTGGTTTTCCACTGAAAAGGGTGGCACCGCGAGTAGGCTCTCGCCCCTATGGGTGAGGGCTTTTTTGTTTTATTTGTTGTTATTCATATCACCTAATTCGAGCTGAACAAGGAGGTAAGATCATGAAATCGTCCTTTTTAATGACACCAGGACCAACCCAAGTCCCATCACAAGTCTCTTTAGCAATGGCTCAGGAGATCATACACCACCGAGTTCCGGCTTTTGGAGCTCTTTTGAAGGATATTACCGAGAAACTACAATATGTATTCCAAACCCAAAATGACGTTTTAGTCTTTCCCGGGGCAGGAACCGGAGCCATGGAAGGAGCTATTGTTAATTTCTTTTCTCCTGGCGATAAGGTTGCATTTGGGATTATAGGAGAATTTGGGAGCCGATGGGCGAAAATCGCTGAAATATTTGGGCTGCAACCCATTCGCTTAGGAGGTGAGTGGGGGAAAGCAGTTACGGCTCAGGACATCGATCTCCTCCTTAGTAGTGAAGCTGGAAAAGACGTAAAAGGCGTTTTTATTACCCATAACGAAACATCCACCGGAGTTTACTCGGATCTTAAATCAATTGGTGAAGTTTGCCAAAAACATAATGTTCTGTATTTAGTTGATGCGGTGAGTTCGCTGGTAGCGATTGACTGTAAAACTGATTTATGGGGAATTGATGTCGTTATTACCGCTTCACAAAAAGCTCTAATGACTCCTCCTGGCTTGTGTTTCTTCAGTGTAAGTAAAAAAGGTTGGGAATACAATCAAGAAGCAAAGTGCCCAAGGTACTACTGGGATTTAGCTAATGCATTAAAATCGCTTAAAAAGCCGACTCCAGAAAATCCTTATACCCCAGCGGTAACCTTGCTATTTGGCTTAAATGAAGCATTGAATATGATAAAGCAAGAAGGCTTGGAGAACGTTTTTAAACGTCATCTGCAATTATCTAAAATGTTTCGTACCGGCGTAGAAGCACTTGGCTTAGAGTTAATGGTTAAAGATGAAAAAATCGCGTCTCCGGCAGTTACTTCAATAATTCTACCCGAAGGAATTGAAGCCGGAAAAATCACCGGCTTTTTCCGTAACAATGGAATAGTCATTGCTGGTGGCCAAGGTCAGCTGAAAGGGAGAATTATTCGAGTTGGTCATTTAGGATATGTCGATGCCTTTGATATTTCAAATACCTTAATTACTCTAGGGCGAGCTTTTAAGTCTCAAGGAAAAGCATTAAATACCGAAGCGGCACTTAACAAAGCTTGGGAGGTTTATGAACATGAGTGAAGAAATTCGGGTCTTGTGCGCTGCTGGAGTACCAGAGGATATGGCAAAAAGATTGAATGAAGCGGTTGGGCCAGTTACTATTCTAAATTCAGATGATGAGAATGAGATCATTCAAAAAATTCAAGATAAACAGGTTTTTGTGGTTCGGTCAAAACCAAAAGTGACTGCAAATATTATTAATAATGCACCAACCTTAAAAGTTGTTGCTCGACCAGGGGTTGGTACCGATAATATCGATAAGGAAGCCTGCAAAAATAAAGGAGTGAAAGTAATCAACACTCCTGAAGCTTCTGCTGCCAGTGTTTCCGAACTGACGATAGGTTTAGCCATTAGCTTGTTGAGATATGCTTTTACCACTTGTAGTCTTTTAAAATCCGGGGATTGGGCAAAAAGTAAATATACCGGTAGGACCATAGAAGGAAAGGTCTGGGGAATTATTGGGTTTGGAGGCATTGGTCGGAGAGTTGCAGCTATAGTTAAAGCTATGAATGCTCAGGTTGTTGCTTATGATCCCTATATTCCTGAAGAACAATTTGCTAAATCTGAAGTAAAACGGGCGGTTCGCCTTGAAGATTTACTATCGGTGAGTGATATTGTTTCGCTCCATGTTATCATGAGTGAAGAGACCAAGGGAATGATATCAGCAGAAGCCATTCAATTAATGAAAAAAGGCTCCTATTTGATTAACACTTCTCGGGGTAAAGTAATTGATCACAAAGCTCTCATGCAAGCGTTAGCAAATGGTCATTTAGCTGGAGCAGCCTTGGACGTTTTTGAAACTGAACCCCCGAGTGATAAAGAATTGATATGTCTGGATAATTTAATCTGTACCCCTCATATCGGTGGTTCGACTGAAGAAGCTTTTATCAATGCGACTGATATTATGATTCGGAAACTTCGACAAATGTTTAAACCAGAAGAAGGGGGTCCAATGGGAATTTAAATACCTGCCTATCCTGAAAATACCATCCAACAAATTCTTTAATTCGTCATCCTGAGCGGTGCTTTTCCGCGTGAGGATCTTATCTGACGCCGCCGGCGTCATCCTGATCCCTCGCTTTGTGAGGGAGCGTGGAACTCATCTTTTTTTCGTTTACTTAAAAATATTTTAACAGATGAGATTCTCACGTCGCATAATACGCTCCTCAGAATGACGGATTGGATGGATGAGATTCTCACGTCGCATAATACGCTCCTCAGAATGTCGAAGTGGGTGGTCGAGATTGCCACGTCGTCCAACCAAAGAACGGTTGAACTCCTCACAAGGACGGATTTAGGTAACTATTTTCATCCTTATCTGGTAACGAAAAATGAAACGAGGGTCTATCTTGAAAACCCATGGGCTTGATGAATCAAGCCCCTACAAAAGATTAAAAAAGTGTAGGGGCACAATGAATTGTGCACTTTCTTTAATTAATGTAGCGATATGCCACGATAGGTCGAATCCCGGGTTTTCATAGTCATTAGGTACTACACAGTAGTATGGGAGTCTATTATCAATAAATATATACCGATTCAGAGATTTGAATTATTTTCCTTCTGAAAAATAGGTTTATAAAGTAAAAAAGCCAAATACGCAGGTCGAGTTTAATAAACAAATCTTAGGGTAAAGGTGTTTATTTTTTTGAGAGAATAAAAAATTCGTGGGAAAGGAGTTTATTTTTCTTTTATGAAATCCTACGAGGTACTTAGTCATACCGCAGATATTGGTATTGTTGCTTGGGGTAAAAGCCTGGAAGAAGTTTTTGCTCACTCTGCCCAGGGATTATTTTATCTTATTGCTGAGAATCCATGTTATAACCTTACCTTTGAAACAACTGTAGCGGTTGATGGGAATGATTATGAAGATTTGTTGGTTACTTGGCTTAACGAACTTCTCTATCTATTTGATGTTGAACAAGTATTCTTATGTGAGTTTGAGATTAAAGAAATTGGACAATATTTTATAAAAGCCAGAGTTAGAGGTGAATTGTTCAATTCGACAAAGTATCCTTTAAAGCATTCAGTAAAAGCCTGTACTTATTATGAAGCCAGAGTGGAAGAACAAAAACCAGATTTATGGCGAGCTCAATTTTATCTTGATATTTAGCACATTTTTCTGAAATTAACCGTTCTTTTTAAAAGATTGGACTGTTATATGCTTGCTAACCTGCAGAATCTTTCGCTTTATCAGATAAAACGAACGATAGAGAAATAATTTTTAATAATTGGCTACTTTTATTTGTATAAAAAAAGAAAATACTTAAGATAAAGGGTATTGCCATGTTAAATATTTGGAATGGTCCTTTAAAAAAGATCGATGATTGGCGCTGGTTGATCCCTCGAGACTACAAAAAAGGTATGTTGACTGATGGTTTGATTTTTGCCAATGAACGTATGATTGATGAAATCCGAAAAGACCAGGCTCCTGAACAGGTAGCGAATGTAGCTTGCCTCCCGGGAATTGTAGGCTATTCTTTAGCTATGCCAGATATCCATTGGGGATATGGTTTCCCCATTGGTGGTGTTGGGGTGACTTGCCTTGATGATGGGGTTATTTCCCCTGGTGGCGTAGGCTTTGATATTAATTGTGGCGTGAGAGTGGTTAAGACCACACTAAGTTCTGAGGAATGTATCCCTAAAAAAAAGGATTTATTAAGCACCCTGTTTCATTCTGTTCCTTCGGGAGTGGGATCAGAAGGAAAAATTAAATTTTCCCTTCCAGATCTAAAAAAGATTCTTCGTGACGGAGCCAAAGCAATAATACAAAGAGGTTTTGGTTGGAATGGAGACGAATTGATGATTGAAGAACAGGGAGCTATGGTAGGGGCTGATCCAACAACGGTTAGCGAAAAAGCATTAGAACGTGGCAAAGGTCAATTAGGAACCTTAGGTTCCGGAAATCACTTCCTTGAAATCGAGACAGTAAAACAAATTTTTGATCCTCATATAGCCAAGGTTTTTGGATTATATCCTGATCAAATTTTAATAATGATTCATACCGGATCGCGGGGATTTGGTCACCAGGTTTGTACCGATCACTTACGGGTGATGCAAAGTGCTATGAGAAAATATAACATTTATCTTCCTGACCGCCAATTAGCTTGTGCTCCTATTCATTCTATTGAAGGACAACAGTATTTTTCCGCTATGGCCTGTGCTGCTAATTTTGCCTGGGCTAATCGTCAACTGATTACCCATTGGGTTCGAGAATCCTTTGAGAAAGTATTTCATCGTTCTGCTCAAGATTTGGGAATGGAAATACTTTATGATGTTGCTCATAATATTGCAAAAATTGAACAACATCGGGTTAATGGGAAGACCAAGCAGCTCTGTGTTCACCGAAAAGGGGCGACTCGTTCATTTGGACCAGGACTAAAAGATCTTCCAGAAAAATATCGCTCGGTTGGTCAACCGGTTCTTATTCCTGGAGACATGGGAACCGGGTCTTTTATTATGTGTGGAACGGTTCAGTCAATGGAAGAATCTTTTGGTACAGCTTGTCACGGGGCGGGACGAATAATGAGCAGGTCAGAAGCCGATAGGTCATCGAGAGGGAGAAATATAGTTAATGAATTAGAAGAAAAAGGAATATTGGTGATGGCTGAGAGCAATGCGACCCTTCGTGAAGAAATCCCGGCAGCTTATAAAGATGTTGGAGAAGTGGTTGATGTAGTGGAAAAAGCGGGTTTGGCACATCGAATAGTCTATGCTCAACCAATTGCCGTGATGAAAGGATAGACCCTCATACTGCTTTCGCAGCACCAGATGAGGATGAAAATAAGTTGCCCCCTCACCCTGACCCTCTCCCACCGAGGGGCGAGGGAAACGAATATCCCTTTTAGAAAAGGGAGAATTAATAATAAAAAATGTAAAGGATGAGATCCTCACGCGGGAAAGCACCGCTCAGGATGACG